>DAOTWV010000159.1:0-9148 GCA_034435695.1 Anaerolineales bacterium
CAAATGGCATTTTTCGGATAGATACTAAAGATATGTTGGTCAGTAGAACGCTGATAACGCTGGTGCCGCTGATATCCGCTGGTTGTGTTGGTTTTCGCCGCCTCGCTGGCCGTATCTGCGTCAAATCTGCGGTATCTGCGTTCCGTTGTGCCAGGCCATACCGCGATTTACCAACGTTTTCGTGCTCCCCTTTCAGTCAGCAATTCCAAATTTGCCGCGTAGTATCCGCAGATTACGCAGATTGAACAGATTTTTTCTTCTTTCCTCTGCGTAATCTGCGCCATCTGCGGATGAATTGGCCCATATTTGGAATTGCTCCCCTTTTCAGTACACCCGGTTGACCAAAGTCTCCTCTGTGCGTACAATGTGAGGCGAAACGCGTTTTTCCGCCTGAGGGGGTCGCTCCTCAGGCTTTTCTTGTCTTCCCACCCAATCAGGAAAGGATATCCCCATGCTCGAAAAAGAAGTCGTCATCACCTCAGAAGCACCTGCTGCCATTGGGCCTTATTCGGTTGCTATTCGGGCCGGAGAATTCATCTTCACCGCCGGGCAAATTGGCCTGGACCCCAAGAGTGGGCAAATGGTCTCTGGGGGCGTGGAAGCCGAAACCCGTCAGGCGCTCACCAATCTCAAGCATGTGCTTGAAGCCGCCGGTTCGGGGTTGGAGCGGGTTGTCAAGACCACTGTCTTTTTGCGCGATATGGCTGATTTTGCCCGCATGAATGCCGTGTATGCTGAATTTTTCACCGAAAAATTCCCCGCCCGCTCGGCTGTGCAGGCCGCCGCACTGCCCAAAGGGGCGGCAGTGGAAATCGAAGCCGTGGCGTTGGTAGGCGCATACCACGGTGACTGAAAGCATGAAGGGTGCGCTTATCCTGATAGTTGACGATGAGGAAAACATCGTCAATCTGGTGCGCATGTACCTGGAGCGCGACGGCTTTCGGGTGCAGGCCGTCCATACCGGAACGGATGCCTTGCAACAAATCCCTGTGTTGCGGCCAGCCCTGGTGGTGCTCGATATCATGCTGCCTGAAATGGATGGTTTTACCATCTGTCGTCGTCTGCGAGAACAGGGCAATCGCGTTCCCATCCTGATGCTCACTGCTCGCGACGAGGATGTGGATAAAATCCTGGGGCTGGAATTGGGCGCGGATGACTACCTCACCAAACCCTTCAATCCCAGAGAACTGGTGGCACGTATCAAGGCCATTTTGCGGCGTGGCGCACCTATCACCGCACCGGAGCAATCGGACCCACTCTACCTGGCGGACCTGGTCATTGACCCTGCCGCGCGGGAGGTGCGCCTCCAGGGGCAGCCGCTTGCCCTGCGCAACCAGGAATTTGACCTGCTGTGGGTGCTGGCGCAGCATCATGGTATGGTGCTCTCCCGCCAAAAATTGCTGGAACTGGCCTGGGGGTACGATTTTTATGGCCAGACCCGCACGGTGGACGTGCACGTCAGTCACCTGCGCAAGAAACTGGCCGCCAGCCAGGTGCGCATCGAGACCGTAAGTGGTGTAGGGTATAAACTGGTTTCCTGATGTGGGCTTCGCTTCGTACTCGCCTGTGGTTGACGTACATCGGCCTGGCGCTCTCTGTGCTTGCCATCCTTGGCCTGGGGCTGGTGCTGTATCTGGTACGCAATCCGGCGATTGACCGGCAAACCATCCTGCGGTTGGAAACCGTAGCCGTGGGGCTGGAACGGCGCCTGCCAAAAGCAGGGGGAGGCGCGCGTCAGGAAGCCTTGCAGCGCGCTGCCGAGAGTTTCCAGGTGCGGTTTCTGCTGCTTTCGCCAGAAGGCCGCGTGCTGCAAGATGTTCACGCGGGGGAAGGCATCCCCGAAATACACCCCTCCGCGCGCCTGCTGGGAAAAAACAGCGGGATGGTGCGAGACGCGGAGGGCACACCGTGGCTTTTCGTTTCCCGAAAATTACCCTCTGGTGGATGGTTCTGGGTGATGACGGAGCGCCCTCCCCGCCTTTCCGTGCTACGCACCTTGCTGAGTGATGAACTACTCACCCTGTTTGGGCGCGCAGCCCTGGCAGCCCTGGCGCTTTCTTTTGTGATGGCGTATGCCATTTCCCGTTGGGTGGTTTCGCCCTTGCAAAACATCGCACAATCTGCCGAGGCGCTGGCACAAGGGGAAACGCGCCCGGTGCCACTGTCTGGCCCGCGTGAGGTACAGGTGCTGGGGCGCGCCTTCAACGAAATGAGCCGGCAGGTGCAATCCAGCCGTCAGGCGCAGCGAGACTTCGTGGCCAACGTCTCCCACGACCTGAAAACACCGATAACTTCCATTCAAGGGTTTGCTCAGGCGTTGCTGGATGGTACCGCAGATGACCCCGCGGTGCGGCGCTATGCGGCACAAGTCATTTACGATGAGGCCGGCCGTATGCACCGCCTGGTGCTTGACTTGCTGGAACTGGCGCGCTTCGATGCTGGTACGGCGCGTCTGGAATGTGCCGCTGTTGATATGGGCGCGCTGTTGCGTCACCTGGTGCACACTATGACGCCCCAGGCCGAGGAGAAAACGGTGCGCCTGGAATTGATTAACCGCCAGGAAACCCCGCAGGTGCAGGCCGATGCAGACCGCCTGTTGCGTGCCCTGACGAATCTGGTGGATAACGCCATTCGCCACACCCCCGAAGGAGGCATCGTTACCTTGCGTCTGGAGCCTTCCCCGCAGGGCGTCGTGGTGCGCGTGGAAGACACTGGGCCAGGTATTCCCGAAAGCGCGCTCCCGCGCCTGTTTGAACGTTTTTACCAGGTGGATTCCTCGCGGGCAAACCGGCAAAGGCGCGGTACCGGCCTGGGGCTGGCAATCGCCCATGAAATCGTGCAGGCGCACGGAGGAACCCTGAAGGCTGCCAACCGTCCTCAGGGAGGCGCGGTCTTCGAGGTGCACCTGCCTCTCACTCCTCCACAATCCTCACTATGAAGCCATTCGTTTCTGTTATCATCCCGTGTTACAATGAAGAACGCACTATTGCCCTTTTGCTGCAAGCCCTGGATGCTCAGACATACCCACATGAACGCATGGAGGTGGTCATTGCCGATGGCATGTCCAGCGATGCCACGCGGGAGCGTATAGCCGCCTTTGCGGCTTCCCACCCTGCGTTGTCGGTGCGTGTGGTGGATAACCCCCGGCGGAACATCCCGGCGGCGCTTAATCGCGCTTTGGATGCTGCTCAGGGCGAAATCATCGTGCGCCTGGATGCGCATTCCGTGCCCAATCGGGAGTACGTGCAGCGCAGCGTTGCGGCGTTGCAGGCCGGACGCGGTGATAACGTTGGCGGTGTGTGGCAAATCCAGCCAGGCGCCGACACGTGGATTGGACGCGGCATTGCGGCGGCTGCAGCGCACCCCCTGGGGGTGGGGGATGCCCGCTACCGCTATGCCACACAGGCTGCCGCGGTGGATACCGTGCCATTTGGTGCGTTTTACCGCACCCTGGTAGAGCGCATTGGCGCCTTCGACGAGCGTTTGCTGAGTAACGAAGACTACGAATTCAACACCCGCATTCGACAGGCGGGAGGTACGGTATGGCTGGACCCGGGCATTCAGGCGCGGTATTTTGCGCGCCCCACCCTGCGTTCACTGGCGCGGCAATATTGGCGCTATGGCTTTTGGAAGTGGCGCATGCTGCGCCGGTACCCGCAGACTTTGCGCTGGCGGCAGGCCTTGCCGCCAGTTTTTGTGCTCTCTCTGTTGGGGTTGCCCCTGGTCGGGATATGGTTCCCTGCTGCGCGCTGGCTGTGGCTTTTCCAAATCGCGGCGTACCTGCTGCTGCTTGGTATCGTGAAAGTGCAGATTGCCCGGCAGGAGCGTTCCTGGGCTGTAGGGGTAGGGGCCGCGCTGGCCGTGGCAGTCATGCAACTGACCTGGGGCAGCGCGTTTTTGTGGAGCATGTTACAATCTCTGTTTCGTAAGACATGACGGGCTTGTGCCCGCAATTGAGGTGATTTGTTGGATATTCGACCTGTTGACCCGGTACAACTGACCATGCGCTGGCGGTTGCGCCCTGGTGAGCGCAAGACCCTGCTGGTGATTGGCGATTTGCTGGCTACGCTGGTGGCGCTCTTCCTGGCTTTGCTGTTCTGGTATCAGGGAGAAGCGTACTTGCAAAAATTCGGCTTCGAAGAATTTTTGCGTACCCGCCCCCCCATGTGGTTCTACCTCACACCGCTTATCTGGCTGGTGCTGATGGTGGAACTGTACGACGTACACCAGGCTGGAAACTGGCGTGCGACGGTGCGCGGTGTCCTGACCGCCGCGGGGATTGGCCTGGGGATTTACCTGGCACTGTTCTTCCTGTACACTGACCCGCCGCGTTCGCTGCTGCCCCGACGCGGCGTGGCTGGTTTCGTCCTGGCTGCCTCCGCATTTACGTTAGCCTGGCGCGCAGCGTACATTCGCATTTTCACCACGCCGCGTTTTATGCGCCGGGTGTTGCTGGTTGGGGCTGGGCGCTCTGGGCAGGCATTGCTGCGCGTTTTCAAGGGGCTGTGGCCGCCACCGTTTTACATGGTGGGGCTGGTGGACGATGACCCCCAAAAACAGGGACAAACCATCGAAGGATTTCCCGTTTTAGGGGATAGCAGCCACCTGGAAACCATCATCCAGCAGCATTTCGTCTCCGATATCCTGGTTGCTATTTCGGGCGAGATAAGCGAACCCATGTTCCAGGCCTTGCTGGAAGCCCAGGAAGCCGGCCTGGAGATTACCCGCATGCCGGTCATGTATGAAGAACTGCTGCAGCGCGTGCCCATCCATTACCTGGATGCCAACTGGCTGCTGCGCTCCTTTGTGGATGAAGCCCGCCCCAGCGGGTTCTATGCCCTTTTCAAGCGCCTGCTGGACATCATTGGGGGGCTGACGGGAACCCTGGTGATGCTGGCTTTGTATCCCTTCATTGCCCTGGCCATTTACCTGGATAGCGGCCGGCCGATTTTCTACTCTCAGGTGCGTTTGGGGCGCGGCGGAAAGCCGTACCGCATTCTCAAGTTTCGCACCATGCGCCAGGACGCTGAAGCCAACGGCAAAGCCCAATGGGCTAAAGAAAACGATGAGCGCGCTACCCGCGTAGGACGCATTTTGCGCAAAACCCACCTGGATGAGTTGCCGCAATTCTTCAACGTGCTGCGCGGCGAGATGAGCCTGGTGGGGCCGCGCGCAGAACGCCCCCAACTGGTGGAGCATTTTCAAAAATACGTACCCTTCTACCGCACGCGCCTGCTCGTCAAGCCGGGAATCACCGGTTGGGCGCAGGTCAACTTTGGGTATGCTTCTACCATCGAAGAGACAGGCATCAAACTGGAGTATGACCTGTACTACATCAAGCACCGCAACCTGTGGATGGACATCATCGTGTTGCTGCGTACTCCGTGGACGGTAGTGGGGTTGCGAGGCCGTTAGGAGGTGGCTGCTATGTGGAAATCCGCTATCCGCCGGCAATCACGGCGCTGGGTGCTGCCCAATCGCTACGTATTGCTGGGAGATTTGCTTTTCATCTGTCTCTCGGTAGTCGGTGCGTTTGCGCTGCGCCTGGAATTCGGAGCAGCCTTCACCTGGTACATGCCGCAGATGTTCCGTATGATGCTGCTGGCGCTGCTTATCAAGCCCGTCGTGTATCACTTCTTTGGCCTGTACCGCCGTCTTTGGGCTTACGCCAGCATTCGGGAACTGCTTGTCATCATCGTGGCGGTCACCGCGGCTTCGGTAGGGCTTTCGCTGGCTGTGTTGGGCATGACGACAGTGCAGCAATGGACGTTGGGGCAGCGTTACCTGGGCTTCCCGCGCTCTGCATTGGGCATTGACTGGCTGCTCTCCACCCTGACGGTAGGCGGCCTGCGGTTTCTTCAACGTGCCCTCAGTGACCTGCAAAACAACCACCTGGAAAAAAGCCAGCGTGTACTGGTCGTTGGGGCGGGCGATGCAGGGGCGCTGGTGGTACGCGAAATGCAGCGCAGTTCTGTGCTGGACTTGAAACCGGTGGGCTTTGTCGATGACGACCCCATCAAGCAGGGACAGCGCATCCACGATGTGCCGGTTCTCGGCGCCCTGGATGATTTACCTGCGGTTGTGCTGGAGAAGGACATTGATGAAGTCATCATCGCTATTCCCAGCGCCTCTGGTAAAGTGCTGCGCCGCATTGCCGAGATGTGCCGCCGGGCGAGGGTGCCTTTCCGCACCATGCCGGGGCTGTACGAATTGATTGGTGGGAATGTCAGCGTCAGCCGCCTGCGTGAGGTAGAAATTTCCGACCTGTTGCGCCGTTCCCCTGTCCACATGGACCATACCCAGATAAGTTTGGAATTGAGCAACAAGCGCATCCTGGTCACCGGTGCGGGAGGCTCCATTGGGCGCGAACTCTGCCGGCAGGTGGCCCGCTGGAATCCCGATAGCCTTGTCCTCCTGGGGCACGGGGAAAACAGCATCTTCGAGAGCCTGACGGAATTGCGCGAAGCGTTCCCCAACCTGCCCTTGCACCCCGTCATTGCCGATATCCGCGACATGGACCGGCTGCATACCATTTTTGCCGATTACCGCCCCCAACTGGTTTTCCATGCTGCCGCCCACAAGCACGTCCCCCTCATGGAAGCCAATGTCGAGGAAGCCGTCACCAACAACATCCTGGGGACGCGTAACGTGGTTGATGCCGCCTTGCTCTACGATGTGGAACGCCTGACCATGATTTCCACCGACAAGGCCATCCGCCCCACCAGCATCATGGGGGCGACCAAGCGCATTGCCGAATTGATTGTGCTCGATGCCGCCCATCGCTCTGGCCGCCAGTTTTCGGTAGTGCGCTTTGGTAACGTGTTGGGAAGCCGCGGCAGCGTGGTACCCTTTTTCAAACGTCAGATTGCCCGCGGCGGCCCGGTAACGGTCACGCACCCGGACATGAAGCGCTATTTCATGACCATCCCCGAAGCCGTGCATCTCGTCTTGCAGTCTACCACCCTGGGGGATGGCGGCGAAGTCTTTGTGCTGCGCATGGGCGAGCAGGTGCGCATCCTCGATTTGGCCGAGGACTTGATTCGCCTCTCTGGCCTGGAGCCGGGGCAGGACATCGAAATCGTCTTTACCGGCATTCGCCCAGGCGAAAAACTGAGCGAAGAACTCTGGGACCGCTGGGCGCACTATGAAGACACCCCTCACCCCGACATCGTGCGCCTGGCTGACGAAGATATCCTCACCGGTGACGCCCTGCACCGGGTTGTGGAAGACCTCATTCACCTGGCGCGTGAGGGAGAGCGCCAGCGCATCATTCGCATTTTCGACGAAATCATCCCCGGTGCATCGGTGAGTGCACAACCGCCCGGCGAAGTGACCGTTTACATCTGAATATGATTGTTTCCGCACACACATGGCAAAATTTCCTGGATGAACACCATCCCCAGGCGCATTTATTGCAAACCGCTGCCTGGGGAGAACTCAAGGCAGCCTTTGGCTGGCAGGTTGTGCGCTTGATGATGGGGAATACCGGTGCACAAATTCTGTTTCGCCCCTTACCTCTGGGATTCAGCGTAGCCTATCTGCCCAAAGGCCCGCTGGGACTTCCCGACCTGGCCTTTTGGAAGCAGGTGGATTCCCTGTGCCAGAAGCGCCGCGCTATCTTGCTCAAAGTGGAGCCGGATTGTTGGGAGGATGAAGCCGCCCTTGTGGGAGGCGCGCGCCCCCTCAAGGCACAGCCCTCCCGGCGGGCTATCCAGCCCCGCCGCACCCTGGTGGTGGACCTGACTCCCCCGGAGGAGGAAATCCTGGCGCGCATGAAGCAGAAGACGCGCTACAACATCCGTCTGGCTGCCCGCAAAGGGGTGGTGGTGCGGCCCTCACAGGATATCGCCGCCTTTCATGCGCTGATGCAGACCACCGGCCAGCGGGATGGCTTTGCCGTACACAGCCTGGCCTATTACCGCATGGCCTGGGCGCTCTTTCATCCCCTGGGGGCCTGCGAATTGTTGATGGCCGAATACGAGGGGCAGCCGTTGGCCGGGCTGATGGTCTTTGCCTGGGGACAGCGCGCCTGGTACCTGTACGGGGCATCCAACAACCGTGAGCGCAACCGTATGCCCACCTACCTGCTGCAGTGGGAGGCCATGCGCTGGGCAAAAGCACATGGCTGCACCGAATACGACCTGTGGGGCGTCCCGGATGAAGACCAGGAAACGCTGGAAGCCAGTTTCTCCCAACGTTCCGATGGCTTGTGGGGCGTGTACCGCTTCAAGCGCGGCTTTGGGGGCGTGCTGCGCCGTGCTGCCCAGCCCCTCGACCGGGTGTACCACCCCATGCTCTACCGCCTGGGTGTGTGGAGCGGCAGGCTATAGGGAGCAGGCATGCACTGGAACGCACTGATTGCCGATTTCCCGCAGCCACACTTCTTGCAGACCGCGCAATGGGCGCAGGTCAAGGCGCGCTTTGGGTGGCAGCCGCACTACCTGGTGTGGACGGATGACTCTTTCCACGCCGGTGATACCCCGCCCGTACTGCAGCCCGGACAGGCGGTGGCCGCCGCACTGGTCTTGCAGCGCCGGATACCCATCGGCGGCTTTGCCGCCCGCTTGAGTGTGCTGTACGCTCCCAAGGGACCGTTGCTGCGCGCCTGGGAGGATACCGCCCTGCGGGAACGCGTCCTGGCCGATATGGAGCGCTTTGCCCGCCGTACAGGGGCGATTTTCCTGAAGGTAGACCCGGATGTCCCCCTGGGGTGGGGCGTACCTGGGGAAGCGGGAGCCGCCGAAAACCCGGTTGGCGGGGCAGTCCAGGGGCTGCTGGCTTCCCGCGGCTGGCGCTATTCCTCCGACCAGGTGCAGTTCCGCAATACCGTACTGCTCGATTTGCGCTCCTCGGAGGAGGAAATCCTGGCGCGTATGAAGCAGAAGACGCGCTACAACATCCGCCTCGCCGCCCGCAAGGGAGTCGTGGTGCGCATAGCCACGCGCGAGGACTGGGGGCTGCTGTACCGCATGTACGCCGAAACCGCGGCGCGGGATAATTTCACCATCCGCAGCGAGGCGTATTACCGCACGGTCTTTGCCGCCCTTTCCGGCCCGCAAGAGCCGCTGCTGGAGCCGCTGATTGCCGAGGTGGAGGGGGAACCCGTGGCGGCCGTGTGTGTGGTGCGCTTTGCCGGGCAGGCGTACTA
>DAOTWV010000160.1:0-10279 GCA_034435695.1 Anaerolineales bacterium
CCCTCGCTGCTCTCGGACGCGCTGGGACGGCAGTTGCCCCTCTCCCGGCGGCTGGATGCGCTCATCGTGGCCGCGCCGTATGCCGAACACCTGGGCGCGCTGTCCGAAACCCTGCCGCGCTTTCCGCCGGATGCGGTCTACTGGCTCGGCCCGACTCACGCGACGCGGGAAGCGCGTACCCTGCAGGAGGCCTTCCGCGCCCAGGGCGTGGAACCCGTCCTCGTGCAGGCCGGGCAGGTGCTGGATTTCGGGGACGGGGTCACCCTGCGGGCGGCGGCGGTCACGTCACGCGGCGGGGTGCTGCTGCTTTCCTACGGGAATCTGCGCGCCTTGCTGCCCTTCGGGCTGGATGCCGATACCCTGCCCATCTTGCAGGCCGACCGCAGTCTGACGGCCAACGTCCTCTTGCTGGCGGGGGAGGGCTACGCGCCGCTCAATCCGCCGGCGTGGGTGCGCGCCCTGCAGCCGCAGGTGCTCCTTCTGCCTGTGGGCGATAACCCCTACGGCCTGCCGGATGACGACCTGCTGGCCGCGCTGGAGGGGTACACGCTGCTGCGCACCGACCAGCGGGGGTGGGTAGACCTTTCGAGCGACGGGGAACACCTGTGGGCGCGCGTCGAACGGTAGCGCTCTTTTGAAAAACTAAATTCGGTATTGACAAAACGAAAAAATAATGTAGAATTATTGCGTAAATGCAAACTGAATTTTCAAAAGGAGTTGCGATGACCGAATCGGACGGGGCGCTCCCCCAGCGGTGGGCGCCGCCTTTCTTCACCATCTGGACGGGGCAGGCCTTTTCGCTTTTTGGCAGTCAACTGGTGCAATTTGCCCTCATCTGGTATCTCACCCAGCAGACCGGTTCCGCCACCGTGCTGGCGACCGCTTCGCTGGTGGGCATGCTGCCGCAGATTGTGATTGGCCCCTTCGCCGGCGCGCTGGTAGACCGCTGGAGTCGGCGTGTGGTCATGATGGCGTCCGACAGCCTGGTGGCGCTGGCGACCTTGCTGTTGGCGGTGCTTTTCGCCCTGGGGGTGGTGCAAATCTGGCACATCTACGTTTTGCTGGGGGTGCGCGCCATCGCCGGGGCTTTCCAGTGGCCGGCGATGCAGGCCGCCACCTCGCTGATGGTGCCCAAAGAACACCTGTCCCGCATCCAGGGGCTGAACCAGATGTTGAACGGCGCGATGAGCATCGTCGCCGCGCCGCTCGGCGCGCTGTTGATGGACCTGCTGCCCATGCAGGGCATCCTGGCGATAGACGTGAGTACGGCGTTCTTCGCAGTAACCCCGCTGTTCTTCATCCGTGTCCCGGAGCCGGAGCATCGCGTTACCCCGCAGGCCGAAAAACCTTCCGTGTGGGCGGATGTGCGCGCCGGGGTTGCCTACGTGTGGCGCTGGCCGGGGCTGGCAATCCTGCTGGGGATGGCGCTGCTGCTCAATTTCCTGCTCACGCCGGCCTTTTCGCTGCTGCCCCTGCTGGTCAAGGCGCATTTTGGCAAAGGCGCGCTGGAGTTGGGCTGGATGGAGGCCGTTTCGGGCGTGGGCATGGTGCTGGGCGGCCTGTTGTTGAGCGTGTGGGGCGGCTTCAAGAAGCGCATCCTGACCAGTTTCAGCGGGCTGGTGCTGATGGGCTTTAGCGCACTGGCGCTGGGGCTGGCTTCGCCGCAGGGTTTCCTGCTGGCGCTGGCGGCCATGTTCGCGTTGGGGGTACTCAATCCACTGGTCAACGGGCCGATTTTCGCTGTGCTGCAATCGGTGGTGGATGCCGATATGCAGGGGCGCATCTTCATGCTGGTTTCGAGCGCCGCGTCGGCCATTTCTCCGCTGGGGCTGGTGCTGGCCGGGCCGCTGGCCGACCGCCTGGGGGTGCAGGTGTGGTTTCTGGCGGGCGGTGTGCTGACGGTGGTGACCGGTGTGGCGGCCTTTTTCATCCCTGCGATTGTGAACATCGAAGAATCGCAGCGCGCTGCAGCCGTGCAGGCCGGTGCTGCAGATTGACATTGCCGGGTTTCTTCCTCCCCCCCGTGTGAGCGGCGTGTCCCTGTGACGCGCCGCTCGTTTTTGTGTATACTGAAGGTGTGCAAGTGTGCAACCGGCGATAGATGACGAGGTGCAGGATGACGACAGTAGCCAATGTTCTGGATTCGCTGACCCGCGAAGGGGAGTTGTACGAGAAACTGCCCGACGGGGCGGTGCGCTGTTACGCCTGCGGGCATCGCTGCCTGATTCGCGTCGGGCGGCGCGGCATCTGCAAGGTGCGCTTCAACCAGGATGGGGTGCTGCGCGTTCCCTGGGGGTACGTGGCCGCCCTGCAGGCCGACCCCATCGAGAAAAAGCCCTTTTTCCACGTCCTGCCCGGCAGCGACGCGTTGACCTTTGGCATGCTGGGCTGCGATTTCCATTGCGATTTCTGCCAGAACTGGCTGACCTCGCAGACGCTGCGCGACCCGGCCGCGGATTACGCCGCCACGCTCATCCGCCGTCTCTCGCCAGAGCAGATTGTGCGTTACGCCCTGCAGTGCGACGCGCGGGCGGTGGTCTCCTCCTACAACGAACCGCTGATTACCTCCGAGTGGGCGGTGGCGGTTTTCCGGCAGGCCAGAGAAGCCGGGCTGCTGTGCGCCTACGTTTCCAACGGCAACACCACGCCCGAAGTGCTGGATTACCTGCGTCCCTACCTGAGCGCCTACAAGATTGACCTCAAGACCATGCAGGACAAACGTTACCGGCAACTGGGCGGAGTGCTGCAAAACGTACTGGACAGCATCCGCCGGGCGCACGACCTGGGGTTGTGGGTGGAGGTGGTCACGCTGGTGATTCCCGGCTTCAACGATTCCCCCGCCGAACTGATGGACGCGGCGCGTTTCATCGCCTCGGTCTCCCCCGATATCCCCTGGCACGTGACGGCCTTCCACCCCGACTACAAGATGACAGCCCTCCCGCCGACTTCGGTGCGCACCCTGATTCGGGCGGCGGAAATCGGCGAGGAGGCCGGTCTGCGCTACGTGTACGCCGGCAACATCCCCGGCTACGTGGGCGATTACGAGAGCACCCGCTGCCCGCATTGCCAGACTCCGCTGGTGCGGCGCACCGGGTACGTGTTGCACGCCTATCAGGTGGCCTCCGGCGGAGTGTGCCCGAAATGCGGTACGGCAGTCGCCGGGTTGTGGCACGCCAGCCCGGGTGACGCGCCCCTGCGCCGCTCCGGGATGCCGCGGGTCATCCGCTGATGGGAAAGCCGTCGGTTGTGCCGCGTCTGTGTGGGCAGGGACGTCCGCTCTAGGGGGCGCCAGCGCTGCGGGTCAGCCGCGCCCGCCACACGAAGCGGTCCTGGCCGCCGAAGCGGTACTTGTAGTCCTCGTCGCCGCGCATGAAATCAAACGCCGTGCGCCCATTGGCTATTGCCCACTGTATCAGGTAACTGAGCAGCACCCAGCCGGGGGAAAGGTCGCGGTAATTGGCGTTCAGACCGGAGTTGTACACCCATATCTGGTTGTCGAAATCCAGGTTGAGGTAGGCAGCGGCTTTCTCGCCATCTACTTCAAGGAAGGCCAGTTGCAGCCATCCGGCCTGAAAGGCTGCGTGCACCATGCGGCGCATTTGGGAACGCATCACTTCGGTGAGAAAAGCATCTTTCTGTGGGTCGTAAGCCATCAGGCGCAGGAAGGCGTCCATTTCAGCATCCAGGGAGGCTTCGTCCTCTACGATATACCAGCGCACGGAACGGGAATCGTTCTCGGCGCGGCGCACCTTGCGGCGGATTTCATGGCGTTGTTTTTTCTTGATTCCGGCAAGGTAGGCCTCCCACGAATCGGGCAGCGCTACGCGAGGGGCGGGCTGCAGCCGCTCCCGCCGGAAACGCCATCCGCGGGCTTGCGCCTGGGCTTCCAGCAGCGCCAGCGAGGGGGAATCTTCCAGCAAGTTGAAGGCGTCGAAAGCCTGCCACGCTTCCGGCTGTTGAATCAGGTAATCGAACAGGGCGTGCACAAAATCCGGCAGAGTCTCCGCGGGGGTGAGGAAATCCAGGAAATCGGAAATTTCCACGCTACCCAAAAACAGCAGACGGCTGCCCTGTCCATCCTCATCGGGGGCGCGGAACAAAGGGGCGATGCCCTGCAAGCGTCCCTCCGCGTCGCGGGCGGTGACGATGTACAGACTTGCCTGAGGCCATTCCCCCCCACCGCGGGTTTCCCACCATGAGAACAGGTACTCGTGGCGTAAAAACGGCACGCGAATTGCACTCTTTTCCAGCAGGGCGTTCCATTCTGCACCCATGCTGGCGAAGGTTTCTTCGTCGGTAATCACGGTGAATTGCATGTATGCTCCTTGTTGTTAGCGAAAAGTGCAGGCAACCGCCGCAGCAAAGCGGCAGATGAATCTGCACCAATATTTGCAAAGTCGCTTTCTGGCGGCTGATTGTTTTTGCCTGCACCCTTGGCGAATTTGCAGGCAGCAAAGTTCCTGCATGGCTTATAATTGACGGCATCCCTGTGGATGGATTTTTGTACCTGCGCTGTTTGTCATCGAAGCCTTGCTATCGTTTTGGATTTTACCGCATGAGCCTGCCTTTTGACCTGGTATTGACCCCCATACAACACCCGGAAGCCTTGTGGGTAGCCCCCCTGCCAGCGCGCGTCGCCCGACGACGGGAACGCGAGCGCCTTTTTCTGCACCTCGTGCTGCTGGGAAATGCGCCCATAACCGAAAAGCAATCGCTGGAAGTGTATCGTCGCCTGACGGGCGTGTACTATAGCACATCGGGGACGGCCAGCGGGGCCATGCGCGCCGTGGCACAGGCGCTCAATGGCTGGCTGCTACGCCGGAATCGCACGCTGGCGCAGAGCGGGCAGCAAAGCCTGGGTGTGTTGACGATGGGGGTGCTGCGCCCCAATGGCCTTTACCTGGGACAGAGCGGCCCGCTGCATCTGTTGGCGGTCACCGCCGAAGGGGCGGTACACTGGCCGCCCTCCGAACTGGGAGGGCGCGGCCTGGGAGTGAGCCGCATCCCTTCGGTGCGCTATCACCAGGTCCCCTTGCATCCCGGAGACACGCTGTTGTTCAGTGTGCGCCCCTCGCCGGCCTGGACTCTGGAGCGGCTGGCGGCCAGTACAACCCAATCGCTGGAAAGCGCACACGGAGATTTCGCGTCCCAGCCCGATGCCGACCCCTGGGCGGTGTTGTTGCGCGCCCAGGAGGGGCGCGGGGAGGTGCGCGTTTTCTCCGGGGCAGAGACCGCCCCTGCAGCCGAAACGCAAGAGGAATCCGTACCTGCGGCTGAGGCAGTGGAATCTCCTGGGGAGGACGAGCCGCACGCGGGGGAGTCTGCTTCTGCTGGGGCAGAGGAGCCTCCGAAAGCCGCCTCTGCTCCCTCCAAAAAGGCACGTCTTCCGCGTTTTCGGCTGCCGGAATTGCACCCTCTCCAGTGGCTTGCTCCGCTATTGCTGGCCCTGTGGGATGGGTTGGGGCGCGCTGCGGGCAATACACGCCGTCTCCTGGGGGCGTTGGCGGTGCGTTTGCTGCCAGAAGACCCGGCGCTGCCCTCTTCCATGATGGCGTTCATCGCCGTGGCTGTCCCCTTGCTTGTGGTGGCCGTTGCTTCGACGGTGTACTTTCAGCAGGGCAAGGATGACCTGTACCAGGCCTACTACGAGCAGGCGCAGGTCTATCTGGCGCAAGCCGACCTGGCCGAGGAGGATGCCGCCCGCCGCGAGGCGTGGGAGAAAGCCTTGCAGGCGCTGGATAACGCCGAGCGGTATCAGGTGACGGATGAATCGCAGGCCATGCGTCAGGGGTTGCTGGAAAAACTGGATACGCGCGCCGGCATCGTGCGGCTGGATTTTCAACCGGCCATCTACGGCGGCCTTGCCCGAAGCATCGTGGTGCGCCGGATTCTGCCGCTGGATGATGACCTGTATCTGCTGGATGAGCGCACCGGGGCGGTGGTACGTGCCCAGTTGACCAGCCGCGGCTATCAGGTGGATGCCTCGTTTCGCTGCGGCCCCACGCCGCGGGTGGGCGCGCTGGTGGATATCGTCCCTATGCCGCGCGGCAACAGCATGTCCGCCGTGCTGATGGGGATGGATGCTGATGGCAATGTGCTGTATTGCCGCATTGGGGAGGCGGCACTGGAGGCGGCGCTGCCTTCTCCGAATGGTAACTGGGGGCTTCCCAGGGCGCTGGACCTGTATGCCGGCAACCTGTATCTGCTGGACCCACACCCGCGTGCCAATGCGGTGTGGGTGTACCCCGGTGACACGGGGACTTTCCGCGCCCTGCCGGTTTTCTTCTTTGATTCACAGGTGCCCTCTCTGGAAGGGGCGATTGACCTGGCACGCACCCCGGACGACCTGTACCTGCTCCATAGCGATGGCCATTTGACGCAGTGTGTGATTGGTTCTGGCGGGGCGGAGACGCGCTGCGAAGACCCGGCGCCGCTGCGCGATGAGCGCCCCGCGCGCGCCGGCGCCCCGCCGGCTTTCGAGGGGGCGCATTTCGTGCAGGTGCAGTATGTTGCCCCGCCTGACCCGGCGCTATACCTGCTCGATGCGCAAAACGAGGCGGTGTATCTCTTCAGTTTGCAATTGCGATTTTTGCGGCAGTACCGCCCCCTCCGACCGCTTGCAGATACGCCAGCCACCGCTTTTGCGGTACACAACCGCGCCCGGCGGGTTTTCCTGGCGTTTGGCAACGAAGTGTACTTTGCAGGATTGCGCTAGCGCAGATACTGGGAAAGAAAGTAGGCAAGAATGCTGCCCATAACGCACAGCAGGAACGCCCCTGTTCCCAGAATGCTGAGTACCAGCAGCGTATCGCGGCGGGCTTTGTCCAGCGCGAAGCGCTTTTGGTGGGGGACTTCCAGAAGCACAGCGGTGATGTTGTCGCGGCCTCCCTGGGCGTTGGCGCGTTGAATAAGGCTTTCCAGGGCAAAATCCAGGGAGGTGGTGCTCTGCAGGATGCGGGCAATTTCCGCGTCCTCCACCAGGTCGCTCAGGCCATCGCTGCACAGCAGCAGGCGGTCGCCGGGGTGGAGGCGCATCCCCTGGTGTGCTTCGGCTTCCACCGTGCTCTCTCTGGGCAAGAGGCGGATACGCAGGTCGGGGCGTTCCGTTTTGGGAGAGCCGAGGTAGCGGCGTACGATGCGGGCGTTGGGGTGATGGCGGGCCTGTTGGGTAGTGAGTACGCCGGCTTCGACGGCTTCCTGTACCCAGGTGTGGTCGGTGGTCAGTTGGTACAGGCGTTGATTGCGCCACAGGTAGAGGCGTGAATCCCCCAGGGATGCTGCGTATAGCCTCGTGCCCAGCACCCAGGCGGCGACGCAGGTGGTTCCCATACCGCGGTGGTTTTCTCGCTGAGCAGCGGCCTGATTGATGCGCTGGTTGGCCTGGATGAAAGCCTGTGCCAGGATTTCCGGGGGATTTTCGGCCTGGGACGCGCTCACGTGCTGTACGATGGTGTTGATGGCGATTTCGGCAGCCACTTCACCGGCCTGATGGCCGCCAATGCCATCGGCAACCACTGCCAGCACGGAGGGGATGCGCCTGCTGCGGCTGACGTATTGTGGCAGGATGACAAAGCGGTCTTCGTTGTTGGGGCGTTTCAGACCGGGATGCGTGCGTCCAGCGACGTACAGGTGCGCGTGGCGGGAGGAAATCATGATTTGCGTGACCTCGATTGTGGGTAAGAAGCAATGCATGCCTTCCGGGCACGAGTAGAGCGCGGGGCAGGCTGTGACAGGCCAGCGACCAGACAGCGGTTGCGGGTATCTGTGCAGTCTCTTCTGGGCGCACTAAAGATGTGCGGGTCAGTAGAACGCTGATAACGCTGCTGCTTGGTTGGCCGTATCTGCGTCAAATCTGCGTTCCGGTGTGTCAGGCCATACCGTGATTCACCAACAACGTTTTCGTTCTCCCTGCCTTCTTTACCCGTGGTTCAGGCTGTTTGGGTGAGCAGCCGGTTCGATGTGTACGATGCGCGGTGTGGAGCGGGGGAGCAGCAGGCGGTAAGCGCGTGCGCCGATGTGGATGATGTCGCCGTGCTGCACAGGGAGGCCCTGGGAAGGCACGGCCTGGTAGTTGCACCAGGTTCCTGCCGGGGTATCCAGGTCGTAGATGCGGAAGCCCTCCGTGGGGGTGTACACCAGGCGGGCATGTGCCGGGGCGATGGATGGATGCTGCATGACCACGTTGGCTTTTTCGCGGCTGGCCCCGATGATGACTTCGGCGGAAACGATGCGGATGGGAGCGGCGCGATGCCCGTTTTGTTGCAGAGGAACGAGTTGTCCCAGATAGACCGACCCGCTGTGGGTGGGACGCCAGGGGATGCGTTCCCGCCATTGGGCGGAGACGCGGCTCTTGGAGGCTGCAACCCCCTTGCGGGCGCGTTGTTTTCGAGAGTGCAGGCGTCCGGTAATCAGCAGATACCACAGTGC
Organism: Anaerolineales bacterium; assembly: GCA_034435695.1. Taxonomy (GTDB): domain Bacteria; phylum Chloroflexota; class Anaerolineae; order Anaerolineales; family DRKV01; genus DRKV01. Next base: position 8,428 of record DAOTWV010000160.1, read on the forward strand.
AAGCAGAAGGATGAGCGCGGTTGCCAGTCCGGCAGCCAGAGGGGCGCGCTGCTGTACGCGCTGGATAAAGGTCAACTGCGGAATCTGCACCTGGACAGTGGTGAAAATTTCGGCGCTTTTGCCGTGTAACCCCAACGAATCGACCACTTCGACTTGCAGGCGGTGGTCGCCGGGTGCTCCGTGGGTGTTCAGGTCCCAGGTGAATGTGGTGTATGGCGGGGAGGTATTTTCGGCCAGCAGTTCACCGTCCACGTACAGGCGTGCGACGGTGATATCGCGTTTATGTCCATCTGGGAAGTCCACCAGGATTTTGAGGGGTTGTGCCGCAGGAAGCAATTCCTGGAGGGTATCGACGGTGGGGGTAGGCGCGTGGCGCAAGATTTCGACCGGCGGTTCGATGAAGATGGGGTTTGGGGGCAGGATGAGGTAGCGGTAGGCGGGGGCCTCGACGCTCAGCGTCTCTCCCTCCGACAGTGTGATTTGGGCTTGCAGGGTGTGCTCTTCGCCGCTGCGTACCGGGGATGTGTAGCGGATGCGGTAGGCTTTGCGCAGCGGGGCGAACCAGGTTTCCAGGTCGGGAATGGTTTCGTTGCCAGAGAAGAAGAAGACCTGTCCGCCGGTTTGGGCGGCCAGCGCCTGGAGTTGCTGGCTTTCGGGGCGCTCGAAATTCGTGGCGGAGGTGACCACCCAGAAAAAGAGCGCCACATTTTGCTGGTTGGCGCGCGCTACCAGGCTTTGCAGGCTGTTGATGGTGCCGGATTCGGGCAAGGGGGTGATGAAAAGCACAGCGCGCCCCATGCCGTCGCGCGGGGAGGGGTCGGTAGCCAGGTCTATGGCCTGGGAGAGAATCTGGTAGTTTGGGGTGCTCTCTCTCAGGTCTGGCAGCGTTTCTTGCAGGCGGGTAACCCACAGGGATGGTTGGGAGGCATGCGGTAATTCGTCGCCGGCAGAGGTCAGCAGGCTGAGGTCATCGCTGGCAGTACGGTATTTCCCCCAGGTGAGCAGGGCTTCGCGCAGGAAATCGAAGCGGGTGTTGCCTTGAGAATCCCGGATGGCGAAGGCCGAATCGGCGTTGATGGCAACCGCGAGTTGCAGCCCTGGTGTGATGCTCTCCAGGCTGAATTCTGGCACCGGCTGGTCATCTTCCAGCAATTGCAGGTTATCGGATGTGATGGCGGGGGCGGTGAGGCCGTCTGCGGTGCGCAGGGTGAGATAGGTGATGACTTCGGGAAAGGCCAGGGCTTCTGGCTGGCTGAGATGAGGCTGCACTCCGCTTTGCGCCTGCGCGGAAATGCCCATGAGCAAAGCCAGAAGTAACCCTACAGGCCACCACGAAATTGGGTTGCGCTTCATTTGCGCTATTTTACCCTAAAAGTGCGCCTGTCATAGCCTGAAGTAGCAAGGGTAGGGAAGTCGTATGGGTATCGTACCCGCAAGGGCGCTGTTACAGGAGAAATTGCGGGGATTTCACTTTGCCAAAATGCAACGGGAGACGAGGAAACCCGTCTCCCGTTGCGTTCAACAATGCGACAGAAGGTATCAGAATCCTTCGGGCAAGGATTCGGGGGCTGCCTGTGGGGTGTTTGCCGGGTAGCCGATGAGGGTGGTGTACGTCAGAGTCCAGGCACTGTAGATGTAAGATGCGATGATGCTATTGGCCAGCAGGTACACGGGCAGGTAAGGCACCAGGCAAAGCAGACCGGGGAGGAGGCTGGTGCGTACGGCTTCCAGCGTGCCATCGTTGATGAAGGCCGTAACCGCGGGGAGTAAAGCGATGAGGATGGGCGCACCAATCAGCAGGCGTACAAGCCCTCCGCCAAAGCCAAGCACCAGCCCCATGATGAGCATTTCT
>DAOTWV010000161.1:0-2171 GCA_034435695.1 Anaerolineales bacterium
CGACCAAAAGACCAACCGACCAGGCGACTAACAGACTACCCTCATGCTCCTCGCCCACATCATCAACCCGGTCAACGTCCCTCCCGAAAGCCCCTTCGCCTTTGCGCAGCAGGTGACTTTCGAGAGTATGCGCGCCGCACAACGCTTCGCCGCGCCGGAGATTCGCGTAGACCTGTTCACCGCCCAATACCCCGAAGAGCACCCCATCCTGCCCGAAGGCTTCACCCCCACCCCCGACCTGACGCGCTCCATCCTCGACCTGGGACGCTTCGAGCCGCCGCGCAAACTCCCCCTGCTGGCCGACATCCTGGAACGCCTGTATCAGGCCTCGGAGGCCGAATACTTCATCTACACCAACGCCGATATCGGCCTGCTGCCGCACTTCTATCGCTTCGTCGCTGCTGCCATCCAGGCCGGATACGACGCCTTCACCATCAACCGCCGCACCATCCCGGCGCGCTACACTACCCTGGACGAACTGCCCGCCATGTACGCCGACCTGGGCGAACCGCACCGCGGCTGGGATTGCTTCGTCTTTCGGCGCGATGTGGTGCCGCGCTTCGACCTGGGCACGATTTGCCTGGGTGCACCGCTGGTGGGGTTGACCATGCTCACCAACCTGTTGAGCAACGCCCGCCGTTTTCGACAATACACCCGCGAACACCTGACCTTCCACCTGGGCAATGACCGCCGCTGGAATGCCGCCCGGCAATCCGCCTACGCCCGCCACAACCAGCGCGAATGTCTGCGCATCCTGCAAAACTTCGATTCGGCGCTCAACGGCTTTCCCCCCGGCAGCCCGCCGGCGCGTTACCTGCGCTGGCAGCGCACCCCCTGGCGCGCCTGGCTGTACCGTCAACTCATGCGCATCTACATCCCCGCCCGCTTCACCCGCAAATAACCGCCTATGACCACCCCCTTCTTCATCGTCGGCGTCCACCGCTCCGGCACCACCCTGCTGCGCTTCATGCTCAGCAGCCACCCGCGCCTGTACATTCCCCCCGAAAGCGACTTCATCCCGCGCTTCTTCCGCAAAGCCCCGCAAGGGGAACTGCGCCTCGCACAGGTGCGCCGCTACCTGGAAATCATCTTCACCCGCTATCGCTTCGTCGAAGAATGGCAGGGGGAGCCGCCCGACCCGCAGGACTTCTACCATCAGATGGAATCCCGCACCCCTGCCGGCTTCCTCGACCGCCTGTACGGGTTGTACGCAGCCCAAAACGACGCCGCCCGCTGGGGCGACAAGACCCCCATCTACGCCAGTTACGTCCCCGTGCTGCACGCCATCTTCCCGCAGGCGCAGTTCATCCACATCATCCGCGACCCTTTCGATGCCTCCATCTCGCTGCTGGACAAATATGCGCAACGCGAATTCCACATCGACGTATACTATGCCGCCCGCAACTGGGTGCGCCGCATTCAGGCCGTACGCGCCGCCGCCGAAGCCCTGCCCCCGGAACAGTACCTCGAAATCCGCTACGAGACTCTGGTGCAGGAGCCGCAGGCCACCCTCGAGGCGGTTTGCCGCTTCCTGGGAGAAGAGTTCCACCCCCAGATGCTCGCCCAGCACCGTCTGGCGCAAGAGCGCGTCGCCCCCGACAGCCACTTCTTCGCCAACGTGCGCAAACCGGTCAACACCAGCAGTCTGGGGCGCGGCCGCCGCGACCTTTCCGCAGCCGACAAACGTCTCATCCAGCACGTCGCCGGCGGCCTGATGGACGAACTCGGCTACCGGCGCGAAGACCTGGGAGCGTGCTCCCCGGCGGAAAAACGCCGCCTGGCCTTCCTGCGCACCAAATACGAAATCCTGCAATGGGGGCGGCGCACGGCCACCACCCTGGGGCTTCTGCCCCCCATCTGAAGCCCCCACAATTTCACATTACGCCAAGGGAGTTTCCCCATGCCCATATTCCAACGTTTTCGCTCTGGCGCCAAACGCGCCTACCGGGCCATCACCCAGCCAAAGCGCTACGCTCTGAAAGACAAGCCCGTCACCTGCAGCCATTGCGGCGGACAAACTTTTTTTGCCCGCGAGGCCCAACTCAACACAGCCTGGCGCTCCTTCCTGGATGTGGATTGGCTGGACGAAAGCGCCTCGGTGCTGGTCTGCTCCGAATGCGGCCACCTGGAATGGTTCCTTTCTAAGCCGAAGCCCGCCGCCTGACACCTGG
>DAOTWV010000162.1:0-5386 GCA_034435695.1 Anaerolineales bacterium
GGCAGCGCGCAGCAGGGGGGCGTCGGCGGGGTTCCAGCAGCGCAACGTCAGGCGGGGGGTGTGGATGGTGTAGGGTATCACGGGGGAAGTACCGAGTGTCACGTGTCACGTGTCATGTATCAGGTGTCACGTGTCAGGTGTCACGTGTCATGTATCAAGTGTCAGGTGGCAGGTGCGGGGTACGAAGTGCGAAGTGCGAAGTGCGGCGTGCGGGGTGCGGGGTACGGGGGTGCGCCGTACGGGGTACGGAGTACGGAGTACGGGGTACGGGGTACGGGGTACGAAGTGCGAAGTGCGGGGTACAGGGTACGAAGTACAGGGTACGGGGTACGGGGTACGAAGTGCGAAGTGCGGGGTACAGGGTACGGGGTACGGGGTACGGAGTACGGGGTACAGGGTACGAGGTACGGAGTACGGGGTACGAAGTACGGCCTACGGGGTGTCGTCCGCGGGCTACTGTCCACCGTCCACTGCCCGGTCTGCTATCTCCAGCGCCGCGTCGAGGATGGCGAAGCCTTCGGCCAGTTGTTCTTCGGTGATGATGAGCGGCGGGATAATCAGCAGGGTGTGCCAGTGGGTGTACAGGAACAGGCCGTGGTCGAGGCAGTATTGCCGCACGGCGCGCATGGTCTCGTTGGTGACGTTCCAGGGGGAGAGCGGTTCACGCGTGCGGCGGTCTTTGACCAATTCGAGGATGCCGAACAAGCCGATGGAACGCGCTTCGCCCACGCAGGGATGTTTCTCGCCCAGGTCGGTGAGCAGGCGGTGCAGCACCGGCCCCATAGCGGCGGCGTGCTCGATGATGCCCTCTTCCTGCATAACCTGGATGTTTGCAATGGCGGCTGCCAGGGAGACGGGGTGGGCGGTGTAGGTCAGGCCGCCCTGGTAGACGCGCTCGTCGAAGGCGGCCGCGATTTCCGGCTTCATGGCAACTGCGCCCAACGGGGCGTATGCCGAGGTCAACCCCTTGGCCATGGTGATGATGTCGGGCGTCACGCCCCAGTGTTCCACGGCGAACCATTTGCCGGTGCGCCCGAAGCCGCTCATCACCTCGTCGCAAATCATCACGATGCCGTATTTATCGCACAGGGCGCGCACGCCTTGCAGATATCCATCGGGGGGGATGATGACGCCGTTGGTGCCGGTGACGGTTTCCATCAGGATGGCGGCGATGGTATCCGGCCCTTCGTAGGTGATGATTTCTTCCAGATGGTTGAGGTAATCCTGCGTAAACTCGGCTTCCGGGATGTCGGGGTTGGTACGGTGGAAGGTGGAGCGGTAGCGGTAGGGGTCGAGGAAATGCACCACGCCGGGCATGGTGAGCGGCTCCCACATGTGACGGCGCGGGTCGCCGGTGAGCGCCATTGCGCCGGCGGTAGCCCCGTGGTAGGAGCGGTACCGCGTCAGGATTTTGTGTTTGCCGGTGTAACCGCGCGCCAGTTTGATGGCGTTTTCGTTGGCATCCGCGCCGCCCAGGGTGAAAAGCACCTTCGAGAGCGCGCCGCCAGGGGTCAGGCTGGCAATCATCTGCGCCGCCTGGGCACGGACGCGCGTCACCATGCCGGGAGCAGCGTAAGGCAGGGTATCCAGTTGCGCCTTGATGGCCTCGATGATACGCCGGTTGCCATGTCCGGCGTTGACGCACATCGTCATGGCGTTGAAGTCGAGGTAACGTTTACCCTCCACATCCCAGAAATACACGCCTTCTGCGCGTTCCACGGGGATGGGGTTCACCCTGGCCTGTGCCGACCAGGTCCAAAAGATGTGAGAGGAAGGCATAGAGTCCATTTGTTTGCTGATGGGAAAGAATTTTGCGGGCAACAACAGGGAAAACGCGCCAGGCAGTCGCTTGAGGGGGGTGACTACATGGCGCGTAGCGCATCCAGTAAGGCTTCGAATTCGGTGCGACAGTCGGTACACATGGACAGGTGGTGCTCTACCAGGGGCAGGGCCTCCGCGGCGGGCTTTCCCGCCAATACCATTTCGGCAAACACCCCAACCTGTTCAAAGCATTCTCCACAGGTGATTTCTTCGTCGCGGGTCTGTTCCAGGCCCCGCACCATTTTCTGCAATACATCAGTAGTCAACATGATATTCACCATTTCCTCGTCAGTGGCCGTACGAGGGGGACTCCAGGGCAGCCAGGGACTAGTTTTCAAAAATTGCCATAATTTCCTGAGGGGTAAGACCTTCTTCATGCAACACCCTCCGCAGACGCTTGCGCGCATCGTGCAGCAATTTGTACAAGGCGTTTCGATTGGTGCCCATTCGGCGGGCAACTTCTTCCAGCGGCATGCCATGTACCATGACAGCCATCATGGCTTTGCGCTGGCGTTCCGTAAGGTTTTCGCGCAACAAACGGCCTACCAGCGCCATCATTTGACGCTGGATTACCTGTTTTTCCGGGCCAGGATTGGAATCGGACAGCACCACAGGGGTGTAGTCACTGCTATCGTCCTGGGGCAAGAGGTCTTGCAAAGAGACATCTTTCCAACGCAAGCGGCGCAATTCGGAATATGCTACCCGAATGGCAATTTTGTGCGCCCAGGTCAGGAAATGGCTCTCACCACGGAATTCGTCCAGGTGCGCCAGAATCTTCAGCAGCGCCTCCTGTACGAAATCTTCCAGAATTTCTTGCTTTTCCAGTGTTACACGACCGGAGAGACCAGCGCGCAAGCCGCGCAACAAAATGGGACGCAACTCTTCCAGGGCATGCGCCTGCTCCGGGCCGCGTAGTGCCAACAGCCAGGCTTCAGTGGTTCGTTTGGTCATGGTCTCCTGCTTCCATTGGTAACGGGCAAAAACAATGGCAATTGTACCTGATTTTGAAGCACAAAGAAAACCACACGCTGAAAAGACAGGCTCCTCACCGGAGGAATGCCAGGTCTTTGCCCACCTGCACCCACCGTCAGCCAGCACATCGAATCTGACGCAGTGGCATAAGCGAACCTTACCGGCCTGCAGCGTCCCAGGGCGCGGTATAATCGTTGAAACCGGTGCCAGCGCACTTTACAGCAATGAAGGAGGACATACCCTATGTACGACCGCAAGAAACTGGAAGAAATCGCACAATCCCTGGAGAAGTGGGAGGAGACGACGCTGCAGAAGACTCTCTCTCGCTTTCCAGAGCGCCAGGAGACCTTTATCACTACCTCGTCCGAGCCTATCAACCGGCTGTACACCCCGCTTGATGTGGCCGATATGGATTATCTGCGCGACCTGGGCAACCCCGGCGAATACCCCTACACGCGCGGCATCCATGCCACTATGCACCGCGGCAAGTTGTGGACGATGCGCATGTTTGCCGGTTTCGGCACCGCCGAGGAGACCAACCGCCGCTTCCATTACCTGCTCGACCAGGGGCAGACCGGGCTTTCGATTGCCTTCGACCTGCCCACGTTGATGGGGTACGACACCGACGCGCCCGAAGCCCTGGGGGAATTCGGGAAATGCGGGGTGGCCGTCTCCTCCCTCAAGGACATGGAAATCCTGCTGGACGGCATTCCTCTGGACAAGGTCTCTACCAGTATGACCATCAATTCCCCGGCAGCGGTCATCTGGGCCATGTACATCGCGGTGGCCGAGAAACAGGGGGTGCGCCCCGACCAGTTGCGCGGCACCATCCAGAATGACATTCTCAAAGAGTACATCGCCCAAAAGGAGTACATCTTCCCGCCGGAACCCTCCATGCGGCTGGTGACCGATACCATCGAGTACGGCACGCATCATCTGCCGCAGTGGAACACCATTTCCATCAGTGGATACCACATCCGCGAGGCGGGTTCCACCGCCGCTCAGGAACTGGCCTTTACCCTGGCCGACGGGATGGAGTATGTGCGCTGGGGCATGGCGCGCGGCCTGGATGTAGATGCCTTTGCTCCCCGCCTGTCCTTCTTCTTCAATGCCCACAACGATTTCTTCGAAGAAATTGCCAAGTACCGCGCCGCCCGGCGTATCTGGGCGCGCGAGATGCGCGAGACCTTCGGGGCAAAAAATCCGCGTTCGTGGCTGATGCGCTTCCACACCCAGACGGCGGGGGTTTCGCTCACTGCCCAGCAGCCGGAAATCAACATCGTACGCGTCGCCATCCAGGCGCTGGCCGCCGTGCTGGGCGGCACCCAATCGCTGCACACCGACAGCATGGACGAGGCACTGGCGCTGCCCTCCGAACACGCCGTCACCATCGCGCTGCGTACCCAGCAAATCCTGGCCGAAGAATCGGGTGTCGCCAACACGATTGACCCGCTGGGTGGTTCCTTCTTCGTCGAAGCGCAAACCAATCGCATCGAAAAACAGGCCTACGAGTACTTCCGCCGCATCGAGGAACTGGGCGGCGTGCTGCCGGCCATCGAAAAGGGCTTCTTCCAGAGCGAGATTGCCGACGCCGCCTACCGCTACCAAAGGGAAATTGACGAGCAGGTGCGCCGCATCGTGGCTGTCAATGCCTACGAGGACGACAAGCCCCTCACCATCCCCCTGCAAGAGATGGACCCCAACGGCTACAATCGACAGGTGGAACGCCTGAACAAGGTGCGTGCCGAACGCGACCAGGGGCGCGTCGGACAGGCGCTCGACCGGCTGCGCATCGCCTGCCAGGGCACCGAGAACACCATGCCCTACATTCTGGACGCCGTGCGCGCCTATGCCACGCTGGGCGAGATTATCGGCGTGATGAAGGAAGTCTTTGGCATGTACGAAGAACCCACCTGGGTCTGAGTCCACGAATGGACACGAATAGACACGAATGGGCACGAATATCCACGAATGGACACGAATGGGCACGAATGGGTGCGAAGGAACAAAAAAACTGAAGTCTCGAAGGTCTCACCCCAAAAAGGAGAACCCCCATGCCCCCCGACTTTTCTTCACCCCAAAAGGTATTGCGCCGCCTGCTGCCCTTTTTGGGGGTACTCGTCATCCTGACGGCCTGCGGGCACGTTACGACCTGACGCATCCGTGAGGGTTACGGGCGCGAAAGCGGGGTGGAAGCCAACGCTTCCACCCCGCCTGGTTTCTGGCTTTTCCGAAAATTCCTTATGGGGGTGTCCCCGCCAGGCGGCATAACCGTTGCCGGAACCGGCAACGCAGGACAAGCCTTCGGCTTGTTCCCGCACAAGGCGAAGCCTTGCGCTACATCGCTCGACACCTGGATACATTTTGCTTGCTCAGGCTGCAACCGCATTTACCCATTGATGTAAAAATCAATAGCAGTTGCCCGCGAATACTGCCCCGAAGGCCCTCTCTGGGGAAGTTCTCAGCCCGGTGGTGCATCGCCAGGCTTACTGAAACGTCAGGGGTTCGACGATGACGTTCTCCGCGCCGACGATGAAGCGCAGGCGTTCAAGCAGTTCGGGGCATACGCCGGTGGTGAAGTTGGGGAATTCCA
>DAOTWV010000163.1:0-2534 GCA_034435695.1 Anaerolineales bacterium
AGACGTTGAGGGAGATGCTCGGTTTGTGGCGGTTGATGCGCACCGATTTGAGGTTCTCTTCCCCGTAGATTTCGAAGCCTTCTTCCAGCAAGGCCGGGGCTTTTTTGAGCAGGAAATCCACGGCGTCCACTTTGGCGCGCAGCAGGAGCATATCATCCGGGAAATCCTTGCCCGCCCCCTTGAGGCCGGCTTTGGCGCTGCGCACCCGTTTGTAGGCCTGTTCTTCGAATTCCGTCCGCCGGATGATGCGTGCGAATTTCCATGCTGCCAAATCCCATTGTGTGAATTCCCGCGGTGCACTATCACGATAGGGCAGCACGTAGTCGCCGTACGCAAAGCGCAGGGAAGCGCGGAATTCTCCTTCTTCTTCGCTGAGGTACAACTGCGGTACGGGGTCCGTATCCACCACTTCTTCATCGGCTTCAGGCACGGATACCGGCACCCCCGAATCCACCAGACGCATGATTTCCCTGGTCAGGTTCTCAACTTCGGAAAGGGGCACCTTATACGCGGGCATCTTCATGAGGGAACGCAGGTCATCCACATCATCGACGCGTATGGTATCCGCAAAACGCACCAGGTAATTTCCTCCCAGACCCCAATAGGGTACTTTTTCATTCAGCCACCACCAATCATCCTTCCGGGATACCGAGAAACGCACCGCATCACCCTGAGGAGTATGCCCTTCCCAAACTACGGAAAGGGTGATGTTCCTGCGATGTTTTTCCAGTGCAACCCCTGGACGTACATCCAGGACATACCGCAAAGGCTCAAGGGTGTCTCCATCCTTAATGGCTATGGGCAACCCGTAATGCACAACCATGGTAAGCAATGCATCAATGTTCATGTTCCGAGAGGGTTGCCAACCATAGTAGGAATACCTGGATGTAGCGTTCACTTCGGAAACGAGTTTCAACAACGGGGCTGCTTTCTCGTCCAGGTTGACACATGCGTCCATGTTCAGTGAACGCCGCGCCTCCTTGATATGGGCCCACAACCAGTGATTATGCGCGGTCAGTTCAGCCAGCGTTTCCATATCCAGAGATTGCTCCTCCGGAAGGATGTCGCCAGGTAATTCATGCAACCACAGACGGTACGGAGTCAAGCGCGGTGGGGAAAAGTATTTGTCAAAGGCCAGGAAAATCCAGAAGGGGCGGGAAGATGGGCGGCGGGGGCTTTTCGTGACCTGCGAGAGGAGAGACAGCGACTGCTCCCATTGCGCCTTTTTTCCCTCGTCTGCATGGCGTACAGCCAGAGCCGCAGCCACGTCATGATAACAAAAATGGTAGTGCCTACACGTGTTATCGACGATAACACCATCCCCCCAGCGCTGAGATTCCAGAGTTACGATGATATCCCCATCCGCATCCGACACCTTGCACCTTGCAGTGCGGACATCACTATACAGAATTTCCACCTTCCCATGAAGGAAAAGGTTCTGCCCTAAAAGAAATTGCCTTTTATCCGTCCAATACTTCAGGTTTTTATTCGTCAATCGAGCGGTCAAAGGTTTTGCCATGGATTTTCCTTTGCCAAAGCACAACTACACTATCGCATACGACATACTTACACATCAAGGTGAAGAGGCAGCAGGTACCAACAACGCAGCACAGGTGCGTGCCAGCCTCAACCCACAATACTAAACGCAATCCAGATTATTGTAAAGACATCCCCCAAGAGCACGAACCAACGCACATTGTTCTCTTTTGCATCAGCAAAATTTATGGATGTCCCACCCCACATTTGGGCTTCCTGACGCTTTCGCAACCATAGCCGGCAGCACATCTGCTCACACCACACCGCCTCATAAACCTGGCGCAACGGCTTGTCAGTTGCGAAACTGCTCACCAGTTGCAGAAAGCAATCTGGGTAGACGATGCCATACATCGTCTACCCAGGAGGTTAGCCGGAAAACCTGTGCTACCCTTGCACGCGGGCGTTGAATTCGGTAATCAAGGCGTCAATCTGCTCGGCCTGTCCGCGGAAGGACTGCCAGTAGGTGCGGTCGTACCACTGCGCCTGGATTTCTTCGTAGGTCTTGCCCTGCTGCTCGACCCAGGTGAAGTATTTCAGGTTGTGGACGCGCTTGCGGTCCGGGTAGCGCAGTTCGAGCATGTCGGCGGTGTTCTGGCCTTTGAGCCAGCGGGCGTCGTCGGCGGCCGCGTCGCGTGCGGTGTATTCGCCATGCTCGGCGCGCATTTCTTCCAGGCGGCTGCCGTAGAGTTCCATCGAGTCCGTCAACACCGTGACCACTACGTCGTGCTCGTCCATCTCGTAGTACTTCGCCATCTTGATGGCGGTCAGCACATTGGAGATGCCGGAGAAACCCAGCAGGTCGAGTTTCTCGACGAAATCGGCGGGCACGCCCTGCGCCACCAGATAAGCCCGGCCGGCCGGTTCGTTGAACAGGCGCGCCACGTTGACCACTGCGTTGTCGTCAATCGCCACCACCAGGTCGGTGTTGCGGACGTTGTGAATCCAGGGCACGTGCTTGTCGCCGATGCCTTCGATGCGGTGCGCGCCGAAGCCGTTTT
>DAOTWV010000164.1:0-3196 GCA_034435695.1 Anaerolineales bacterium
TATCCACAAAGCCACCGGCCTGTTCATCGCCCAAAAATAAACTGCGCGCTTTCCGGGCAACAGTATGCCCGCAGTGAATGTCCAGATGGTCATTCGTCACCCCCCCGAACGGCGATAGCAAAGGCCGCGTAAACCGGGCTGCTTACCGCTTCTCAAATCAGGAGGTATGCGCACATGGATTTTCAAAGTTTCCTCGCGTCCGCACAAGTATTCATAAGGTTCGGCATTCAGTATGGGCTGCTCACCGGCCTGCTGGTGGGTGGCATCACATGGGCAATTCTCAATTACCCTGAATACCTGTTTCGCGCCGTCTTTGGTCTCTTCCTGGGACTGGTTATCGCTGGGCTGATATACGCTCCCTTGCTGGCACAAAACTTCCGCTTGCTGCGCGCGGCCGCGGGCGGCCCCATGCCACAAGGCACGGTGCGAGACATCATTGACTTGCTGCTCAAGATGGGGATTGGCGCCCTCGCTGGTGCGTTGTTGACTTTGCTCATCAGCGCGCCGCGCGAGACCATCCTGGGCATCTTGTTCGGCACCATCGCTGGTATCTTCCTGGGCGGGTTGGTTGTCACCATACTGCCAGGCATCGTAGACCCGCGTTACTACCCTGCTATCGTAGGCCTGTTGACCATGGTGGTCTTCGTCGTCTTCGGTAGCGTATAGCGCCAGAGCCATCCACGGGCCTCAGCGTTGCATGTGATACAATTCGGGCGCTATGCGAAGAAGCACATCTCCCCTGACACCACTGCGTCTGCTCTCGCTGATTCTCCTGCTGGCAGCCATTGGATTGCTCATCAGCCAGTTGATTGTCTTCAGCCGCCTGCGCACCATTTACCCTTCCGGTATGCGCATCGCGGATATCCCCGTTGGCGGTCTGACGCGTCAGGAAGCCGCACAACGCCTGCTGGAGGCCTACTCCGTGCCCGTAGAACTGCGGTACGGCGATGCCGTTATCCAGATGGACCCCTCCGTTGTTGGCTTCGAACTGGATATGGACAGCATGATGGCGGCGGCCGAACTCAGCCGCACATCCGGCGAATTCTGGAGCGCATTCTGGGAATACCTGTGGAACCGCACCCCGCCGCCGCAAAGCGTCCCCTTGCGGGCAACCTACTCTGAAACCCGTCTGCGGCAATACCTGCAAAACGAGATTGCTTCCCGCTATGATAAGCCGGCTGAGCCTGCGCGCCCCGTGGTGGGTACGGTCAATTTTGAGCCGGGAGCCGCAGGCACCCAACTCGACATAAACCGTGCCGTCCTGCTCATCGACAACGCCCTGCGTTCGACAGCCCCCAGAGTGGTCAACCTGCCTTTAGCGCGTTCTGAACCTCAGCGCCCCTCCTTCCACACCCTGGACACGTTGCTGCAACAAACGGTGCAGATTTCCGGCTTCGATGGCATCACCGGCCTGTACCTGCTTGATTTGCAAAGCGGCAACGAAATCCACTTTCTCTACCAGGGAGACCAGCCTCTTCCCACCGAACCCGACCTGGCGTTCACGGCTGCCAGCACTATCAAAATCCCCATTCTGGTCTCTGCCTTCCGGCGAGTCGAAAACCCCGATGAGGAAACCCAAAACCTGATGTTCCTGATGATTGACCGCTCCGGCAACGAGGCCTCTGACTGGTTGATGGACCGTGTCATCGGAACAGGCACCGCCCCCCTGGTAGTCACAGAAGACATGCAAACCCTGGGGTTGCAAAGCACTTTTCTGGCTGGCTATTTCTACGCTGGGGCGCCTCTGCTCAAAGTCTACAAAACCCCAGGGAATCAGCGCGAAGACGTCAACACCAACCCCGACCCCTACAACCAGACCACCGTCACTGACATCGGTTCTTTGCTGGCCGATATCTACTACTGCGCTGAGCGCGGCGGCGGCTCCCTGATAGCGGCTTTTCCCGATGAAATCACCGCTCAGGAATGCCAGACCATGATTGAATACCTGAGCCAAAATCGCATCGGGTACCTCATCGAGGCCGGCACGCCCGATGGAACCCAGATTGCCCACAAACACGGCTGGATTTCCGACCCCTTCGGCACCATCAACACCATTGGCGATGCCGGCATTGTCTTTTCTCCCGGCGGAGACTACGTGCTGGTGGTTTTCCTCAATCACCCCCAGGAATTGATTTGGGACCAGGCCGCCAATCTGATTGCCGACCTCTCCAGAGCCGTGTACAATTACTACAACCTGCCCGAACAATAACACCAGAAGGGACAAGCCTTGCGCTGACAGCAAATTAGCGAAGCCTTTTCCCTGTCCGGACTAACCCATAGGGAAAGGCCATGCATCAAGTTCGATACCGGGGGCATAACCTCCGCACGCCGGAGATAACGTAAGAAGTACATACAACACCTGCTCAACACAATACGGGAAGGAGTAACCCCATGAGCAAACCCCAAAAAACCTACAGCCCCGGCGAGGAAATCGCCAACAGCATCACCCACGGCGTGGGCATCGTGTTGGGCATCATCGGGCTGGCCGTCCTGACGGCTTTCGCCAGCGTGTACGGCAGCGTCCGGCACATCGTGGGAGTCAGCGTCTTCGGCGCCGCCATGATTGTGATGTACACCGCATCCACCCTGTACCACAGCATCACCCACCCGCGCGCCAAGCAAATCCTGCGCGTTTTCGACCACGCCGCCATCTTCGTCCTGATTGCCGGAACCTACACCCCCTTCACGCTGGTCACGCTGAAAGGCCCGCTGGGATGGGTGCTCTTCGGCGTGGTCTGGGGATTGGCCGCCCTGGGCATCGTCATGCAAATCGTCTCTCTGGAACGCCTGTCCTTTCTCTCGTTGTTCCTGTACCTGGGGATGGGCTGGGCGGTCATCTTTGCCATCAAACCCCTGCTGGCAGCCCTGCCCACTGGCGGCCTGACTCTGCTCGTCCTGGGCGGACTGGCCTACACCGCCGGCGTGATTTTCTATGTGTGGCGCAAACCCTACTTCCACGCCATCTGGCACGGCTTCGTACTCACCGGCACGGCCTTCCACTTCTTCGCCATCCTGCTGTACGTCATCCCCGTGCTGCGATAACGGGTTTCCCAAAAGCAACCCGAAGAGGGAGCACGAAAACGTTGTTGGTGAATCGCGGTATGGCCTGGCACAACGGAACGCAGATACCGCAGATTTGACGCAGATACGGCCAACGAAGCGGCGAAAACCAACACAACCAGCGGAGAGCAGCGGC
>DAOTWV010000165.1:0-11363 GCA_034435695.1 Anaerolineales bacterium
ACCAAAACAGCCACGGAAGAGCACGGAACGGCACGGACGTACAGACCAAAAGAGCCACGGAAGAGCACGGAACGGCACGGACGTACAGACCAAAAGAGCCACGGAAGAACACGGAACGGCACGGACGTACAGACCAAAAGAGCCACGGAAGAGCACGGAACCGCACGGACGTACAGACCAAAAGAGCCACGGAAGAGCACGGAACCGCACGGACTTACAGACCAAAGACCAGACGACTAGCAGACTAGCAGACTAAAAGACCAGACGACTAGCAGACTAAAAGACCAACCAACCAAAAGACCAACCCAATTACCTCCCGGAGTACCTTATGGCACGCAAGAAAAGTACACAAAAAGACGAAAACGTCAACCAGGCCCGAATGGCTGCCCTCGACAAGACCCTGGGGGATTTGGCCAAGCGCTACGGCGAAGGCGCAATCATGCGGCTGGGTGAGGCGCACCACATGATTGTAGAGGCCATCCCCACCGGCTCCCTTTCGTTGGATATCGCCCTGGGGGTTGGCGGAATTCCCCGCGGCCGCATCACCGAAATTTATGGCCCGGAATCCTCCGGTAAGACCACCATTTGCCAGCACATCGTGGCCGAAGCGCAAAAACTGGGCGGTACAGCGGCCTTCATTGATATGGAACACGCCCTGGACCCGATGTACGCCGCCCGCTGCGGTGTGGATGTCGAAAATCTGCTCATTTCGCAGCCCGATACCGGCGAACAGGCGCTGGAAATCACCGAGGCGCTGGTACGCTCTGGGGCGGTAGATGTCATCATCGTTGATTCGGTAGCCGCGCTGGTGCCGCGTGCGGAAATCGAAGGCGATATGGGCGATGCCCCCATGGGGATGCAGGCCCGCCTGATGTCTCAGGCATTGCGCAAACTCTCCGGCGCCATCAAACAGACCAACACTGCGGTGGTGTTCACCAACCAGTTGCGTCAGAAAATCGGCGTCATGTTCGGCAACCCGGAAACCACCACCGGCGGCATGGCGCTCAAGTTCTACGCATCAGTGCGCATGGACGTGCGTCGCATCCAATCCATCAAGGTCGGCTCCGAAATCATCGGTAACCGCACACGCGTGCGCGTGGTCAAAAACAAGGTAGCGCCTCCGTTCCGTTCAGCGGAATTCGACATCATGTACAACCAGGGCATCTCCAAAGAGGGCGATATTCTCGACCTGGCAACCGAACTGGACATCATCCAGAAGCGCGGTTCCTACTATTCCTATGGTGACCTGCGGCTGGCGCAAGGCCGCGAAAACGCCAAGGCCTTCCTGTTGGAAAACCCGGATTTGATGCTCGAAATCGAAGCCGCCATCCGTGCACAGGTGTTGGACGAAGAACCCATGCCGCTGCCCGATGACGTAGAGGAATAGCATAGCCATATGCGTCCCTGGTGGTGGATTTGCCTGACGTGCCTTCTGGGGGCCGGGCTGCTTGCCGCCTGTGCCCCCAGCAAAAGCACCTCCGTAGTTTTCGTGCCCCCTACAGCGGCGCGGTCTGCCACGGAGGCCACGCCGTCTGCGTCTATGCCTCCGCCCCCCAGGGCAAGCGCCACCCCGCAATGCACCCCACAACTACGCTACCTTGAAGACCTCAGCATCCCGGATGGTTCTATCGTGCAGCCGGGGGAAACGCTGGACAAACGCTGGGCAGTGGAAAACGCCGGCAATTGTAACTGGGATGCTTCTTACTCCCTGCGTCTGATAGCCGGCCCCGCGATGGGGACACCCGAAAGTATGCCGCTCTACCCGGCACGCGCTGGCACCCAGGCGGTCATCCGCATTCTGTTCACTGCGCCGCAGGCAAACGGCATTTACCGCAGCGCGTGGCAGGCATTCGACCCGCGAGGGGTGCCTTTTGGCGACCCAATTTTCATTGAAATTCAGGTAGGGGGGCCATGAGAAGGTACCAGGCGGGTGCGCTTATCCTGGGGATATTGACATTCATCGGCATCTCTGTTGGAGCGCGCCCAGCCGGGGCCGCGTTATACCCCCCGGCCGACATCGGGTACGTAACTCCCACGCCCTTGCCCCCATCCTTCCCAGAAAACCATCCGAAGTACACGCCGCCTCCCCCCACGCCAACGGCCACGCTGATGCCGCGAGAAACCCGCATCACGGGGCTGCGACGTCGCGGGCAGCGTTTCAGTCTGAGTTGCGAAGCCCATATTGCTGTTACCCTGGCAGGCTGGTATGGCATTGCTATCTCAGAGGAAGCATTTCAAGCCGCCCTGCCACACTCCGACAACCCGGAAAAAGGCTTTGTTGGTGATGTCAACGGCTCCTGGGGGCAGACACCACCCGATGACTATGGTGTACATGCCTCACCGGTGGCTGCGCTCTTACGTACCTACGGCGTGCCCGCCCAGGCGCGCCGCGGCATGACCTGGCAGGAACTACGGGCAGAACTGGCTGCAGGCCGTCCCGTCGGGGTGTGGGTAGTTGGCCATGTGGGCAACGGTACCCCGAAAATCTACCATGCGCGGGATGGCAGCCTGGTCACGGTAGCACGCTTCGAGCACACGGTCATCGTCGTAGGGTACACACCTACGGAGGTGCGCATCCTGGACGGGGCAGGGGTGTACACGCGGAGCATTGGCGACTTCTTACGTTCATGGAGCGTGTTGGGAAATATGGCTATTACGTTGGAGGGAAATTCCCCATGAGCGCCTTGCCTCCCAGTGCACAAAAGGTACAGCAAGCCCTCCAGGCGCTGGGGTACCCCAACCGCGTCCTTCAGGTGACGCAAAGCGCCCGTACAGCGGCTGAGGCGGCCCAGGTGCTCGGCTGCGACGTGGCACAGATTGCCAAATCCCTGATTTTCCGCACGCGTAAGAGCAAGCGCCCTATTCTGGTGATTGCCAGCGGAGCACACCGCGTCGACGAGAAAAAATTACGTGCTCTGGTAGGGGAAAAAATTGGCAAAGCCGATGCCGACTTCGTGCGTGAAGTCACCGGATACGTCATCGGGGGCGTCCCCCCTCTGGGACATGTGCAGCCTATTCCCACCTACATTGACAGCACGTTGCTGGAATACGAAACGCTATGGGCTGCGGCGGGCACTCCCCATAGTTTGTTTCAACTCACGCCGCATGAACTGCTGTCCATGACCGGGGGAGAGGCCGTAGACATCGCTGCCGACAAGTGAAGCCCAACCTCAGCGCACAAATGGCAAAATGGGGGGATTATCGCGTGTAGCCCCCTCCAGCCAGGCAGTGGCCTGAAGTTGTTGCAAGATTTCCATCCCGCGCCGCCACCAGGCGGGGCCAGTATCCTCATCGGGAGCATATTTGGCCAGCAACAGGAGACAGGCCGCTTCATCCATCGGTCGATGGTGCCGCACTGCTACATCCAGCGCCTGCCTCAGGTAAAAAACGGCTTCCTTCGGAGGGGAGGTGAGCGCCTGGGCCCGCCATATCAACGCATGCAGCACCTCCGACCCTATCTGGTTTGCTACTTCCAGCGCCTCGGCAAACATGCGCTCTGAATCCTCCGGGGAATTCAACATGGCATACGCCACACCCAGGTGAGTGGAAGCCAACCCCCAACTGGCAAGCAGGTTGTGAGTGCGAGAAAATTCACGGTCGGCCAGGATGAGCGGCAAAGCACGGCGGTATTTTTTCTGGCAAAAGAGGGCAATTCCCAGGTTACCGCGAGCGCGGTTGATTTCCCGCACATAGTCTGTGCGTCGCGCGAGGAGATATTGGCGCTGCAAATACCGTACGGCACGCGAAAGTGCACCGCGCGTCAGGTACACCAGTCCCAGGTTACCGATTTCCACCACCATACGCATGCGCGCGTTCAGTTCCTCTGAGATGCGCAAAGATTGCCGCAGAGCATCTTCGGCCTGTTGTAATGCGAACATACTCCAATACACCAGTCCGATATCCCCCAGGATGCTCCCCTCCGCGAAGCGGTCGCCCAGGGAACGATGTAACGCCAAAGCCTGCTGCAGACTCTCCAGAGAATCTACAAAGCAGTCCAAATCCCATTCCAGCACAGCCTTTTGCGCCCACAATTGCGCCATAAGAGCGGCATCCTGAATGGCATGGGTTTGCAGCGTTTCCAGCGTTTGCACGGCCACATCCACCCCAGCCTGAAAACGCCCCTGCCGACGCAAAATACGCATGTGCGAAAGCGCCTCATACACCTGTGCTACTGGTGGTAGTCTGTGTGTGCGCAGAAGCGCCAGAGCACGCTGGGCTTCGTGGAGATTCCCATTTCCCAGCGTCCAGGATACCCAGGCACTGGTCACCTCCGCCAGGGGGATTGCGGCTTTGCTGCTGCTGGCCAGTTTCATGGCCTGAGGATATAGGCGGCTGGCTTCCTCTTTGCGTCCGGTGGTTTCAAGGATTTCAGCAAGATGTACCATGTACACCGCGCGCTGGGCGAGAGAAAGGTGGGAGGCATGCTGCAACAAGAATCGCAATTGCCGTTCCCAGGCATGCCAGTAGCCCCAGCGAAGCGGCCAGGGATGCAGAGCATCTACCAGCGAAAGGAATTGGGGAGCACAGGCGGCAAACATCCGTTGGGCATCCTGCAACAAGGTGAGCAGGCTCTCGATTCGCCGGCGCACCTCTTCGCGCGAGGCCTGACGCACAAATTTCGCCGACCATTCAAGCCGGCTGATAAGGTGCTGCCGATAGAATCCCTGCCATCGCTGTTGTTCCTGCCCCCACGCAGCCGGCACCATTGTCGTTGTCACGCTTCTTGCTCCCAATGCTGCAGGATTTCCGTATGCAGAAAGGTGCCTGTCAGGCGGTGGATGTGATACCGCGGGGAAGAAATGCTGCCACTGACATCCAGCAGGGAGAATTCCTGTAATTGCCGCAAAGCCTTCGTGAACAGGGCTTCAGGCAAATCACTCATGTGACGCAGCCAATCGGCGTCTTCTCCTTCTGGTGACACCCATAACATCGAAAGCAACAGGCGTCGTGCAGCATCATCCAACATCATCCAGGTATGCCGATAAATGTAGGTGTACAGATGCGCCTGGGATGTTGCACCGCCAGTTTGCAGGTGACGGGCCAGCGTGTCCAGTGGCAGGTAAGCAAGTTGTGCAGCCACCAGTTTGAGTGCCAGCGGCAACCCACCGATAAGGGCATAGACCTGTTCGAAGGCATCAACCGCCGACTTCACCCGCCGCGCCCGGCGGTTGAGCACATCCATCCATAAAGCCAGCGCCGCCTGACGGTCAAGTTCAGGGACGGTGAAACAACGCACGAAAGGATAAGCGCGTACACTTTGGCGCGTTGTCAACAAAATGCGGCTCTTGCCAGCAATCTCAAACAATGCGGGCAACAATTCCTGTACGTCCTCGACGCTTTCCAGGTTATCCACCACAACCAGGTGCGGTGCAGAGCGCAGGGTCTTTTTCAGCGCCTGGGCTTTATCCTCAAGCCCCAAACCAGCCACTTCGTTCAGCCCCAGTTGTGCAGCCAGGCGGGTAAAAACATCTTGCAGGGTACGCGCACTATGGGGAGTCTCGTGCAAATCCCCTTCGAGGTCAAGCCAGTTTTGCCGGGCGCTAACCCAGGAAATAGCCTCCAACGCATCATCGTCTAAAAATGTCTCCATGACGGCCAATGCCAGGGCGGTTTTGCCAATGCCGCCAAGCCCCTCGATGCTGATAATCGGGTGTTCCTGGGGGTCTTCCAGCCAGGCACGCAATGTTTCGATGTGTCGTTGCACGCCAAATAAACGCGGAGACTCGCGCAATGGCAAATGCGCCCTCAATTGTTGGCGGTGAAATTCCCGCCAGGCCTCCCGTTCCGCAGCCCGCAAGGCATCTACCAGCAACCGAATGCCGTAAGTGATACGACGCCGCAACTGCCGCTCGGAAACCAGGGCTGCATCCGCCAAAACCTCGTGAGAAAACATCACTGGACACAAATAGCGATGGTAAAGCGCGCTATATGCCTCCAGAACGACATTGCCACACTGGAAATCTTGCCGCAACGCGGTAAGCATTTCTTGCCGGGAATACAACCGATTTTCGTCCAGGGGGGGAAGGTCTTCGAGAAAACGCTGTGCACTAAGCACCTCAATGACGGCTTTACGCAGATGCTCTTGCAGATATAAGGCACGCGCCGCCTGGTCGCCCTGCACAGAATCCAGCAAATGCAACTCAAGCAACACTGCTGGAAGGGGACGATGAGCACGCACTGCTCGCAGCGCTTCCCGCACGCACCCTTCCGTAATGCGATTTAAATCCATGGGATAAGTATACCGCAGGCATGGCATCTATCCGAAAAACCGCCCTATTGGAGAGCACTAAAAGGTCGTTGGTTGAACTGCCCGGCGGTTGGAAACCGCAGCAACAAGTGCCAAACCTGCCTTCGGCGTTGAGTCACCACGCAACGCAGTGCAAGCGCTGGGCGGCTTTACAGGTGTGCCTGCGACTTGGGTTGCCGGGTTGCATTACGGAACAGCATGTGCCCTCCAACACACCTTTGGTGCTTCCTCCTATTGGGAATGCGAAAGAAATCTGGTTCCCCCGCGATTCCATTGGACACGGATAACTGCTCAGCCCACCCGCTGGGGAATCAATTCCCCGGCTCCAAAGTCGGGTAAGCCCGACGGGAGCACGAAAGATATGCTGGTCGTAGAACGCTGATGCCGCTGATATCCGCTGGTTGTGTTGGTTTTCGCCGCTGCGTTAGCCGTATCTGCGAGAATCTGCGGTATCTGCGTTCCGGTGTGCCAGGTCATACCGCGATTCACCAACAACGTTTTCGCGCTCCCAATCCAACTGTCTGGCACCAGCCGGATTGCCCCGGCTTTGGCCGAGCAGCCCAACGATTTATCGGGACGATTTATCGGGGGGGTGTGGGGGGCTGAGTTGTTACGGACGCGGATGGAAAACGCGGATTTCCTGCAAAACCAACAGGCGTAAATCCGTGCCATCCGCGTCCCGTCTCTCTGACGGAAGAGCACACCAATGTTTTTACCCCCTCCCCAGTTGCCGACAGATATGAACAGAATGCTGATGAGAGGAAACGAAAATTTACGGGGAGTCATGCAGCCCCTTGCACAACTCCCCGTTTGTGTACCGTGCGAAACGGCACGCCTACTCGTAGGCGCGCATCACAACCACGGCATTGTGCCCACCAAAACCGAAAGCATTGCTCATGGTCACACGCACCTTCGCCTGTCGGGCCTCATTTGGCACGTAATCCAGGTCGCAGGCGGGGTCGGGGGTGTGGTAATTGATGGTAGGAGGAATAACCCCTTCGCGGATAGTCTGCACGCAGAAAACGGCTTCCAATGCCCCGGTTGCGCCCATCATGTGCCCGGTCATGGATTTGGTAGAGGAAACGGCCAGTTTGTAAGCATGCTCACCAAACACCGCTTTGATGGCTTGCGTCTCCGCAGCATCATTCAGCGGCGTGCCTGTACCATGCGCATTGATGTAATCCACGTCCGTGGGATTCAGCCCAGCCACATCCAGCGCCTGCTTCATGGCGCGTGCACCGCCCTCTCCATCTGCCGCAGGAGCGGTGATGTGGTAAGCATCTGCCGAGGCCGCGTAACCGGCAAATTCCGCCAGGATGTGAGCACCACGGGCACGCGCATGACTCTCGGTTTCCAGAACCAGCACCCCGGCGCCTTCTCCCATTACCAGGCCATCACGGTGCAGGTCAAAGGGCTGGGGGGTGGCGCTGTAATCTTCGCGCTGCGAGAGCGCCCCCATGCGGGCAAACGCCCCCACCCCCACGGCGCAAATGGTGGATTCACTCGCCCCGGCAATGGCGACATCAATCACCCCGCTACGCAGCATCATCCAGGCCAGCCCCAGGCCGTCATTCCCGGAGGCGCATGCCGAGGCAACGGAAAGCGCCGGTCCCTTGGCGCCATTTCGAATAGCCACCAGCCCGGCGGCTCCATTGGGCATCATCATGGGAATGACAAAGGGGTTGACGCGCCGGTAACTCTGCCGTTCCAGGGTATACACCGCATCCTGCAGGGATTTCAACCCCCCAATTGCCGAAGAAATCACCACCCCCACGCGGTTGGCGTTTTCCGGGGTGATTTCCAGGCCCGCCTGGGCAATGGCCTGTTCGGCAGCCACCACACCAAATTGCTCGTAGCGGTCCATTCGACGGGCATCCTTGCGCGGCAGGTAGGCCGTAGGGTCAAAGTCTTTGACCTCGCAGGCATAGTGCACCATCCAATCTGAAGCGTCGAACAATGTAATGGGGCCAATCCCCGAGGTGCCCTTGACGATATTCTGCCAGTTTTCCGAGACGGTATGCCCCAGGGCGCTGATTGCGCCCATACCGGTAACAACAATGCGTTCCATGTACTCTCTCCTTGCGCTATGAGTTAGGCCCCGGCGTGCTTCAACCCGGCGCCCGTCAACACAACCACCACCGGCTCTGGCAAGCGAGGCAGAATTTGCGGCAGTGCAGCCCAGGCCAGTGCAGAGGTTGGCTCTACGTAAAACCCCTGCTGCGCCAAATGGTCGCGTGCAGGCAGGATAAGTTCCTCCTCGATTGCCAGAAAAGTACCACCGGAAGCAGATACCATACGCAATACGCTATCGCCACGTAGCGGCCGGCGAACACGCACCCCCTCAGCCGCGGTTTGGCCTTCGGTAACCCATTGCTCCCCTGCCGGCCCATACGCCAGCATAGCCCACAAAGGCGCGCACGCCTGCGCCTGGACACCAATCAGGGCTGGGAGGCGGTCTATCACCCCGGCCTGCTGCAAAGCCCAAAAACCGCGTCCTATGCCCAGCAACAACCCGCCCTGGCCGACAGGAAGCACGACACTTCCCGGCGCACATCCCAACTGCAGGTATAACTCATAAGCCAGCGTAGCATACCCCGGTAACACATACGGCTGGTAGGCATGGCTGGCGTACACGGCACCCTCTGCAGCCGCCTGACGTGCTTTCTCGGCCACCACCGAACGCGCCCCCAAAATGCGCACCACCTCCGCGCCGTAGGCTTCGATTTGCCGGCGCTTGGGACCTGCAGCATAATCCGGCACATAGACGCGGGCACGCACCCCGGCGCGCGCAGCATAGGCAGCGAAAGCCGCACCGGCGTTGCCGGACGAATCTTCGATGGCGGCTTCCACGCCCCGGCTACGCAAAAAGGAAAGCAACGTCGCCATGCCGCGGTCTTTGAAGGAACCAGTGGGGTTCAGGTATTCACACTTCAGGGCGACGCGCTTCCCCTGGTATTCGTCCCACACCAGAGGGGTGTTCCCCTCTCCCAGGCTGATTTCGGGGGCATCCGGGGGTAATCCCAAGGCTTCCCCAAAACGCCAGATACCTGGACGGTCGTCCTGCAGGCGCGTCACCTCTACGGCTGGCCAGATTTTGAAATCGAACAGGCCGCCACAATGCGGGCACCGATACGGCACGCCCGTCTCAGGGTAGGGGCGCTTGCAGTTCAAACAGTGGACGTACGCCATGCCTCATTCCCCGGCTTTGGGAATGTAATCGCCTTCCACCCAGGTCTCCCCATCCGGCCCAACTTCTTTCTTCCACACCGGCACGATTTCCTTCAGGCGGTCAATACCGTAGCGGGCTGCCTCGAAGACGCCGGTATCGCGGTGCGCGGCAGTGCAGGCAATCAGCACGGTCGGGGTGCCGGGGTCCAGGCGGCCAATGCGTTGGACGACGGCAATCCCCTCCACCACAGGCCAGCGTTGGCGGATTTCGTCGGCCACTTGCTTCATTTTGGCCTCGGCCATCGGTTTGTAGGCTTCGTATTCCAGATAGGCAGTCTCGAAGGCGCGGCCGCGGCTGGTCTTGCCGCGCACCATGCCGGTGAAAATGGCGGCTGCGCCGGTGGTGGGCAGGGTGATGCGCGCCAGCAGGTCGTTCAGGTCCAGTTCTTCTTCCGTAATGGCAAAAACGGTAGGGAATGTATCGTTCATTTCAGTCTCCGAAAAAGTTGCAGGGAGCAATCACTCGTTGACGACATCGCCGCTCTGGCCGCCGTGTTTTTCCACCAGGCGGATGTTCTGGATGCGCATGGTCTTCTCGGCGGCTTTCGCCATGTCGTACACGGTCAGGGCAGCAACGGAAACGGCCGTCAGGGCTTCCATTTCGACGCCGGTTTTGCCGCTGGTGCGCGCCGTAGCGGTGATGCGCACCCCCGGCAGGGATTCATCCAGCGTCAGGTCTACCAGAACCTGATTGAGCGCCAGCGGATGACACAGGGGAATCAGTTCGGAGGTGCGCTTTGCGCCCATCACGCCGGCAATTTCGGCCACGGTGAGCACGTCACCTTTCTTGAGCGCCCCTGCACGGATGAGCGCCAACGTTTCTGGACGCATGACGACTTCGCCGCGCGCCACGGCAATCCGTTCTGTAACCGGCTTGTGGCCGACATCCACCATGCGGGCGCGGCCTTCGGAATCGAGGTGGGTTAATTTGGTTTCGGACATGGGGTGATTATACCCTCCTTCGCCGTGATAAAATAACCCGGCTATACCGAAAAACGGAGAACACACCCATGGCCGAAAATATTCTCAACAAATGGCGGGAAGGATTATCCCGCACGCGAAAAACTACTTTTGGACGTATCGCCAGTTTGTTTGGCGTCAGTCAAATTACCGATGAGACCTGGGAAGACCTGGAGGCAATGCTCATCCAGGCCGATTTGGGGATAGAGACCAGCGAGGCGGTGATGGAAGCCCTGTGGGCGCGCGAGCAAGCCGAGGGGATGACGCGCACCGATGAGTTGCAGGCTGCCCTGCAGGAGGAACTGCGAAAATTGCTGGTTGCGCCCCCTGAAATCACCTTCCCCGCCTCCCCCACTATCATCCTGGTTGTCGGGGTCAACGGCTCCGGAAAGACAACCTCCATTGCCAAACTGGGCAAACGCTTTACCGACCAGGGCAAGAAGGTCATTTTCGGCGCGGCAGACACCTTTCGCGCCGCGGCGGTAGAGCAACTGCAAGCCTGGGGAGAGCGCCTGGATATTCCAGTGATTGCCGGACAGCCCGGCGGCGACCCCGGTGCGGTGGCCTACGATACGGTGCAGGCTGCCCAGGCCCGCGGCATGGATGTGGCACTGATTGACACCGCTGGCCGCCTGCACACGCGCTTCAACCTGATGGAGGAGTTGAAGAAGGTGTACCGCGTCAGCAGCAAAGCCATGCCGGGCGCGCCGCATCACGTCTGGTTGGTGATGGATGCCACCACCGGCCAAAACGCGCTGCAACAGGCGCAGGCTTTCAAAAAGGCCGTCAATGTCACCGGCGTCATCCTGGCCAAACTGGATTCCTCAGCCCGCGGCGGCATGGCTTTCGCCATTCAGCGCGAACTCAAACTGCCGATTTACTTCGCCGGTCTGGGCGAACAACCCGACGATTTGCAGCCTTTCGACCC
>DAOTWV010000166.1:0-2004 GCA_034435695.1 Anaerolineales bacterium
AGGGCCATGTCAGGGTAAGCACTACCAATATAACGCATATGTGCCGACATGCTCTCAATGTACCACTGACCCTGGTATAAAATGTAATTGACCTGGCTTGCCACAACCTCCGTAGAGACACCGTTCCCCGGCGTATAGGGGTAGGGATACCAACCGCTGGCAAGCAAATCCGTCTCCGGGTTCGCTGTTGCAATGGTATACAATCTGGCATTATCAATGGTCATGTAGCCCAAATCTTGCCACCCGTCCCCATTGCTATCGTAATCAAAGTACAGGGAAGCTCCATCTGGAGACCACGATAAGTGATTCACATAACGCAAGGGAGAAGAAAGGGGGTGGGGATTGCTCCCATCCTGATTCATGATGTAAATTACTCCGGATTGACTATCCCAAACCTGTATCCAGGCCAGTTGGGTGCCATCGGGTGACCAGGTGGGGCTGAAATCTGCAATGCTGTTGTGCGTTACCTGGCGCACTCCGCTGCCGTCAGCGTTCATGATGAAGATTTCATCATCGCCATCCCGGTCACTGGTAAAGGCAATCTGCGTGTCATCCGGCGACCAGACAGGAGTGGTATCCTGCCCGGAATTCACGGTCAACCGCTGCAGGATACCCGTCTCCATATCCTTCACGTAAATTTCATCGTTTCCGTCCCTATCAGAAACGAAGACGAATTTCGTCGCATCCCGGTTCAATTGCGGATACATATCCCGCGCCGGGTTATTGGTTTCGTTGGAAAAAGTAGAGGTACTCAAGTTTTTAGCATAAAAAATGTCCCAATTTCCCTGGTTCAAGATAAACGCATCGACAATAATGCCAATCCACGCCGTTTCTTCGGGGTTAACTGTCGGAGCGTTTGTATCCGTTTTCTTGGGGAGCGTGGTGTGAAAATCTGGAGAAAGCGGGGATGTTTCGGATTTCGAGGAGTAACGTTTGGGCGGCGGGGGTGTGCGGCCCTGAGCAAAGGTGGTGTGTCCCCCAAGCAGCAAAGACAACACAGCAAAAATGCTTACGAGAACTATTCTGGATGTTTTTTGTAGCATATTGTCCTCCACATGAAGAGTGTAAACTTTCACGATGTCCGGGAAAACGTTTGGCGCAGGACATGCGTTCCAGCCATATGAAGTTAGCCCTATAGCGAATCGATTGTCAATACACCCCTGCATCAAATACCAGTAAACAGCCCCCCAATGGGGGCGATTATACTCTTCCGCTTTTCTGTTGTCCAGTCAGAAATTCATAAGGAGTGCCGGCAAAAGCCATAAAATCCCCTCCTTCCTGGGACTCCCCCACAGGGGCAGGGATGGTTCTCCCCCCATCGGAGGGCAATATCCGCCGACCAGGAGGAGGAACGCGTTGATTTTTTCCGTAGTGGATGGCATAATGCTACAATAAAACCCTGGTGCGTTTTGCCCAGCCCGGCACCCACCGGGGTTGGGCCTCAGGCAGGCGCAGGGCACTACCTCCCAATCAAAAGGGGGAGCCTCATGTTCCCGCCAGCGCCACAATCCCCTTCCCTGGAGGGAAGGGGGTCAGGGGATGGGCCGAACCGGACATACCCCCCAGCCCCCTTCCGATACGGAAGGGGGAGTCTGATGTCTTACCAGAACCGCATTCCCCTTCCCTGGAGGGAAGGGGGGCAGGGGATGGGTTCCCCGAACAACAATCTGCTGCGGTATGCGGATCCGAGCAGAGATTTCTTCAAAAAACGATAGTAGATTTCTTAAATCTGGAACTGCGAGACGAGCATGTCTCGGTTGGCCCTGTTGAATGCAATCTTCTCCTGGAGGTGTCCATGTCAAGCACCAGGATATACAAGATTTTTTTTATTCATTATGATTTTTGTTACGTCCGAGCTGATTGATGTCCTTATTCCTGTCCCTGTACACAAGGACTATAATGCTTACGTAATATATTCCCTCTTTTGGGTCAAATCTACCCCTGAGACCAACCGTGATAAAGCCGCTATTGCAATCGGGATATTGACCGGGTTTCTCGGAATAG
>DAOTWV010000167.1:0-9602 GCA_034435695.1 Anaerolineales bacterium
TTTCCTCCCCGTACTTTTGGGGGATTTTTTTTAGCAAAAGGTGTTGCTTTTCCACCCGTCTTGTGCTAGAATGAATTCGGTCTTTTATGCACATACACGGGATACATGGTACCAAGGAGGTTTATCATGCAAGAACACAACACCCATGGCGAGCGAAAGCCTTACGAAAAGCCTGCCATTGTTCATGAGTTGGAACTGGAAACTCGCGCCGGTTCGCCCGTAGGGTTGCCCAACCCCTTCGACCCGACCGGTGAGAATGGCTTCTAGGATTTTCCCTGAAGTGTAGAAACCAGAAACGACAGCCTGTACAGGCTGTCGTTTTGGGTTTAAGGTTTTCGCAACTGGCAAGCAGTTGCGTTACGGTTCGCAACTGGCGAGCAGTTGCGTTACAGAATGTGTGTCAGGGCGGCGACCAATGCGTCAGCGTCCGCCTGGGTGTTGTACACCTGGAAGGATACCCGCAGGAAGGGCTGTTCTTGCCAGGAGAACACCGGTACTTCGATGCGGTATTGTTCCCACAGGACAGTTTTCAAGGTTTGCGGGTGTGTTTTGGGTGGCAGGCGGACGCTTGCCATCTGGCCGATGAATTCGGATGGCGCCAGTGCTTCTTCTCCGGTGAGGGTGTTGATGCGGTCCCGCGTTTGTACCGCCAGCGTGTGGCAACGGGCGCGTACCGCATCCCAGTCGTGTGCCTGCTGGTAGGCGATGGCCGCCGGTACACTCAGGAAGGGGGACATATCGCGCGTCCCCTGCCACTCATGGTAATCCACGAATTGCGAGGGACCAGGCATTTCGCTTTCGTATCCCCAACTGACGACCAGCGGGTCGAGATAGGGTTGTATTTCCTGGCGCGCATAGAGAAAAGCGGTTCCTTTGGGGGCGCACAGCCATTTGTGTAACGCCCCTGTGTACAGGTCAGGCTCCAATGCCCCCAGGTTTAGCGGGATTTGAGAGGGAGCATGCGCTCCGTCTATGATGCACAGGATTCCCGCGCGCCGCGCCCGGCGGATGATTTCCGCTACCGGGAAGATGAGCGCAGTCTGGCTGGTGATGTGGCTGAGGAAAATCAGGCGTGTACGCGGGGTGACACCTTCCCAAAAGCGTTCTACGAAATCTTCCGCGGTGGTCAATGGGAGAGGAATGGGATGCTCTACGAGACGTGCACCGCTGTGTTTGCAAAAATAGCGCCATGTGCGTATCATGGCACCATACTCGTGGTCGGTGGTCAGGATTTCATCGTCAGGGCGCAGGTGCAATGGAGTTCCTGGTGAGGCGTTTAGCATGGCGTGCATCACGGCGTTAACCGCGGTTGTGGGATTTGGGAAGAATACGATGTCATTTGGCGGCGCGCCCAGGTACGCTCCCAATGCTGTCCGCGCTTGCTCCATGAGAGAGATGATATCGCGCCCCAGGTGGGCTACAGGCTGGCTTTCCATGCGCCGTTGCCAGGCATGCAGACGTTCCAGCACGGGGATAGGGCACGCGCCAAACGAGCCGTGATTGAGAAAGACGATGTCGGGTGAGAGCAAAAAATCGGGGTGCATGAGGGTAGTCCTTTGTGGCGATGAAATGAGGGTTACCCGGTATAATACCACTCTGCGTTATCAAAGCACGGGTGGCTGGCATTGTCGGATGCCTTCAAATGCTGGCAGACCTGCACAACAGGAATGTTTCATGGATGCTTTTGGCCGAAAAACCGTATGGTGGTGGGGATTTTTGGGGTGCGTGTTGCTCCTGGGGGTGTACGCACCCCTCAGGGGACGCGCCGCGCCTTTCTCGCGGGGTGCTGCCCGCCCTCAGGGGGTCGCGCTGGCTGAGGGGGTGTATTTCCAGCAATTTCACCTGGATATCGATGGGCGGCCGGTAAACTTTTTCGTGGTGCGTATGCAACGCGGCCGGCCAGATTTGGCTGTGGATACGGTCATCGCCGATGGGGCGCTGGCGCATGGACGGGAGAGTGTGCCGCAGATGGTGCAACGGAGTGAGATGTCCCTGTCCACCTGGGGGGAACCCCCGTGGGGGCGCAACCATGTGCTGGCGGCTATCAATGGGTATTATTTCGATTTGCAGAGCGGTACACCATGGCGCGGACAGGTGCAATCGGGTTGGTACGTGCAGCGATTCGACGATGTGGAGAGCGGCAGCGGTTTTGCCTGGAAGCGTGATGGCACCCCGTTCATTGGGGGGTGCCTGTACCACCCTGCAGGGCGGCAGACGGTCACTTTCATGGATAACGGCACGGTGTTGCGCTTTCAGGGAGTAAATCGCCCGCGAGGAAAAGACGAACTGGTGCTGTATACGGCACAATACGATGTGGATACGGGTACTGCAGCCAACGGCCTTGAGGTGCTGGTGGAGTTGGACGCGCCGCTTGGTATTGCACCGCAAGGGAGCAAAGAAATGGTTACGGGCGTGGTGCGCGAGGTGCGTGACAAGGCTGGAAGCACACCGATACCTTTTGGGTACGTGGTGCTTTCGGCGCAGGGCAAGGCGCGCCGCGCTTTGCTCAAGCAGGTGGAGGTGGGGGAACGCGTGGGTATTCACCAGGAAATTGCGCATTTCGAGAGCGATTGTCAGACCCCCAGCCCCTACGATTGGGGCGAGACGTATGCGGCACTGGGCGGGGATTACGTGCTGTTGCGTGATGGACATCTGCCGCATATCACCCGCCCGGAGGCTTTGCAGCGAAACGCGCGCACGGCGATTGCCTACAATGCCTCCTTTGTGTTTTTCGTGGTGGCCGATGGCTGGAATCCCGGCGTGAGCGAAGGGGTGACTACCGAGCAACTGGCGACCTTTTTGCGCGATGTGCTGGGTGCAACGGATGCCATCACCGAAGATAGCGGCGGCTCGGCTACTCTGTGGGTCAATGGGCGAATTGTGAACAACACCTATTGTAATTTCACCCATGATTGCGGGCCGGATGGCGAACCGGGCAGCGACGGGAAGTACCCGCGCTTGCAGCCGCTGGTGGGGAATGCGGTGGTCATGGTGCAGGTGTTGCCTGGAGAACAGTCATTCACTTTTGTGCGTGGTGAACGGGTGACAACGCGCCAGCCTGCTGCTTTGTACCAGGGGCCTGGGGATACCTTTGCGCAGATGTCCCGCTTGAGGGCAGGGCAGCGGGGCGTCATCCTGCCCACGCGTTTGCACCTGGGAGGTATTCGCGCTGCGGGAGCGTATTGGTGGCGCGTGCGCTTTGGGGAAGCCGAAGGCTGGGTGCGTGAGGATATGCTCCTGGGGGGCGCCTCGCCTGCGTGGGGACCGGTTTCTGGGACGGCTACCGGGGCGGAGGGGGTGTTTTTCCGCTGAACGAGGCGTTCAAGAGGCTGCTTCCGCGTGCTGCCGGGCATGCCACCACGTTCCGGCAAACAGCAACAGGCCGCCGAGGAATAACAGCGCGCTTTGCCACCACATCGGGCGTAACATCAGGCGCAAGGTGGCGTCTAGCAGCGCAACGATTTCCTCTGCCAGTGCCCTGGGGAGCAGGGCAGTGAAATAGGAAAACCATCCCTGTCCCATGGCTGGAAGAGTGATGGTCAGCGTGAAGCCCAGCACACCACTGAGCGCCAGCGGAATACCCCACCAGCGCCCTAAATCTTGAAAAGAGCGCACACACAGCGCGGCAATCAACCACAACAACCCTATAGCCAGCAGCCAACCGAAACGGCTGATTGTGCGCGCTTGAAGCAATGCCAGTTTGACTTGCCAGTAGGTCTGCGCAGTGAAGGGCAGGGTGTCGGTCAGGGCGAGGGTGGCAGGGACGGAATCGGCTACATCCTGTACGGAGGCCAGGTAATCCGCTTTCTGGTCGGCTTCCCAGGGAGAGGGGAAGTGGCACAGGTTGTAGTACACGCGCTGGCCGTGTTGTGCTTTTGCCTGGCGTTGCTTGAAATCGTCAATTTGTGTCTGGGTACAGGCAGGCAGGGTGTTGTAAACCAGTTCCAGGGCTTTTTGTCCGTTGACCCCCTGCAGGTTGCGGCGCAAAGGCTCGGTGAACAGGGTAATGTCTGGGGTGGGGTCCGGGATGTTGAGCCAGTGGTCGTAACCAAAAGCGATGCTACGGGTATAGTCCAGCAGGGTTTCGTCGGAGAGCAGGTAGCCGCGTAGCAATTGCCACTCGTTGAGCGTAAGTGCATCTACGAGCATGGTGTAGTCGGGCATATCTGGTTCCAGGCTGATGCGCGCGGCCTGTTGGCGCGCTACCCAGGCCATCCCCTGAGGAATGAGTTGGGAACGCAGGACGGCATCATCGAGGAGAGCATTCACTTTGTAGGGGTTGAACAGTATTTGTCCGCCATCCCATGCTATCAGGGCAAGCGGCATACCGAGGACGAACAGGGTCGAAAGCAGAAATCCCAGCCCGCGGGCCAGGGTGTGCAGTACAGCGCGCATGGAAACCTCCCTTCGATGGTAACCGGGTTTTTTCCAGTATAGCAGGTTTTGGCGCATCCTCAAAAAGTACGCTGCCATGGAGTGCAAGCAAATGTTGTAGAAAGCGACAGATGAATCTGCACCGACATTTGTAAAGTCGCCCTCCGGCGACCGGTTACTAACCTGCGCAAGCAGGTTTCGCAAATGTTGCTGCGACTTCCAGTCGCCAGATGAGAAAACAACCTGCATATTTTGCATGCCCCCCCCAGCACAAACACCAGCCCCCAACTCCGGGATTTCCGGTATACTTGTGTGTACCGCACCCCGGAGTTCTTCCTTTGCCCGCATTCCCCAAGGAGGTGTTATCGTGCAACTACGTCCCTACCTGAGCAGCGTCACCATCAGCGCGGCGGTCAACATTGTCTGGTCCGTCATCACTACGGCTGCTACGATATTGTTCCTGGGAAAAAACTTTGAAGCCATAATGGCCAACCCGGATGCCATTCCCCCAGACCAGGCCGCCGGGATGGTGACCGGCGGGCTGATTATGGCGTGCCTCTCCCTGCTGATAGGACTACTGGTATACGGCGGAGGCGGTTTTTTCTACGCCTACCGCTACCGCCAGGAGGCCACATTGACCACCGAGGCGGGCATGCTGGGCGGCGCAGCCGTTGGCGCCAGTGTGTTCGTCATCAGCCGGCTGGCGGGATATCTGGTCTCTTTCATCGCAGCACCCCTGACACAAAACATCATTCCGCCAAACGCAGTGCCATCCAATGGCATACCCGGAATGGACCCCGGCAGCATGATGGCCTTTGGTGTGGCCTTCTCCATCCTGGGGTTATGCATAGGGCTGGTGATATCTGCCCTTGTGGGGCTGGTCGGCGGTCTAGTCGGCAGCCTGACACTCAAAGAAACAGCATAGCAACACGCTGAAAGCGAGAAACTACCATGAGCGAAACCGAAGACACCAAAAACGGTGCCCCCGAAAAGCCGCAGGATAACATCGTTACCACGCGGCACACCATCCTGGTCAAGGAAAAACCGCTGCACTACACGGTCACCTGTGGCACCATGCTGCTCAAGGAAGAAGCCGAAAAGGACGGCAAAACCGAGGGGGAAAAACCGCGCGCCTCTATTTTCTTCACCGCCTACAAACTGGAAGACCCCAAAGACCCGGCCAAGCGTCCGATTACGTTCTCCTTCAACGGCGGCCCCGGCTCTTCATCCGTCTGGCTGCACATGGGGCTGCTTGGCCCCAAGCGGGTACTGCTGGATGACGAGGGTTTTCCTCTTCCCCCACCCTACAAACTGGTAGAAAACGACTATACCCTGCTCACGCACACCGACCTGGTGTTCATTGACCCGGTGGGAACAGGCTACAGCCGCATGCTTCCCGGCGAGGATGTGCATGATTACCATTCCTTCAGCAAGGACATCGAATCGGTCGGTGATTTCATACGCCTGTTCTGCTCTCGCTACGAGCGCTGGGCTTCCCCCAAATACCTGATTGGCGAAAGTTACGGCACCACACGCGCCGCCGGGCTGGCGGGCTACCTGCAAGAACGGCATGGTCTGTACCTCAACGGCGTCATGCTGGTCTCCAGCATCCTGAATTTCATCACCGCCCGTTTTACCCCCGGCAATGACCTGCCCTACCTGCTCTTCCTGCCATCCTATGCCGCTACTGCCTGGTATCACAACCGTCTCCCTGCTGACCTGCAAAGCAAACCCCTGGTGGAAGTCCTGGAAGAAGTAGAGCAATTTGCCATCCAGGAATACCTGCCCGCCCTGATGGCAGGCGATGTCCTGCCCCTGGAACGCCGCCGCGCCCTGCGGCATGCCCTTTCCCGCTATACCGGCCTGACCCCGGCCTACATCGAACAAACCGACCTGCGCATCAACATTCACCGTTTCGTCAAAGAGTTGTTGCGCACCGAAGGACGCACCGTTGGCCGCCTGGACAGCCGCTACAAAGGCTATGACCGCGATTCCGCCGGCGAAAACCATGAACACGACCCCAGTTACACGGCCATCGCCGGCGCGTATGCCGCCACTTTCAACGACTACGTGCGCCGCGAACTGGATTACGAAAGCGACCTGCCTTATGAAATCCTGAGTTTCAAGGTCTTCCCGGCCTGGAAATACGACAGACACCAGAACGAATTCGTCAACGTAGGCGAAACCCTCCGCCAGGCCATGACAGCCAACACGCATTTACGCGTGCACGTTGCCAACGGCTACTACGACCTGGCCACGCCCTACTTTGCCACCGAATATACCTTCAACCACCTGGGACTGCCAAAAGAACTGCGCGCCAACATCGAAATGAGTTATTACGAAGCCGGGCACATGATGTACGTGCACAAACATTCGCTGGAAAAACTCAGCCAGACGTTACGCGCCTTTGTCAGTCGCAAGGCATCCTGACCTTCGGAGGGGAACCATAAACACGCTCTCCCGCGCCGCCCTGCTCATCTACCGCCTGGAGCGTCTGTCGGCGGACTCTCCCTGGGCACACCGCGCTGGCGGGCTGAAAGTCGCCCTGCTGCGCCAGATAGACGCGCTGCAACGCGGCGAACCTGCCCCCCTCCTGGATGCCTTGCTGGAAGAATGCCACGCCCTGCTCAGCGCGGCCGCGCGCGAAATCCCCCCAGGTTCTCCTGACGATTGAATGTTCACCTACTGCCCACACTGCGCCACCCGCCTGCAATGGTGGCACGATGGCGAGCGGAAGCGTCAGCGCTGCCCCGCTTGCGGGTGGATACATTACCGCAACCCCACTGTTGGGGTTGCGGTAATCTTACTGCAAGAAGGCCGCATCCTGCTGGGGCAACGCCGCAGCGGGAAGTGGTGCATCCCCTGCGGACACGTGGAATGGGATGAAAGCATCGAGCAGGCCGCTTTGCGCGAGTTCGAAGAAGAAACCGGCCTGCGCGTCACCCTGCGGGGCGTGTTCGCTGTACACTCCAATTTTCACAATCCGCGCCAGCACACCGTTGGGGTGTGGTACCGCGGAGAACGGCTGTCGGGCCATCTGCGCCCCGGCGGCGACGTGCAACAGGTGGCCTTCTACCCCCTGGATGCGCCCCCGCCCCTGGCCTTCCCCACCGACGCGCTGGTGCTGGAAAAATTACGCCTCACCTCCTGAAACGCCATGTCCAGAGACGAAAACCCTACCGTGTACTCTACCGAATGGGGAGACCTGCGAAAGAAGAAGCCTCGCAAGTCTCCCGCGCCACAAAACAGCCTGCCGCCTGAAAAGCAGCATGTCTACCTGCACCGCGAGAGCAAAGGACGCGGCGGCAAGGTGGTCACCCTGGTCAAAAAACTGCAACTTGCCCCTGCCGAGATGAAGGCGCTGGGAAAAGAACTCAAGCGCCTGTGCGGCACGGGCGGCACCATCAAGAACGGCGTCATCGAAATCCAGGGCGAACACCGCCAGAAAATCGCCGAGTATTTACGCGCCAAAGGCTACCGCGTCACCATCTCCGGTGGCTAACCGCCCCGCCTACCGCACCCGCACGGCCTGTACCACCGTGCGCAGACGATAGGCATCGCTTTGCGGGTCGTACCCCTCGCAGGTGATGAGCGTCAGCCAGTCGGCCTGCTCGTGCGCCAGCACATCCACGGCATCGGGGGAGACATGCCGCACGCGGCGCACCTCGTAAACATACGTCTGCCCCCAGGCGTGCAGGTAGATGCGCTCCCCCCAGCGCAACTGCCGCAACCCCACCAAGGGACCCGGCTGCCCATTGGGCAGGTACACGTGCCCCACCAGCGCGGTATTCCCCGGACGCGTGGGGAAGGCCGTCCCCTCCAGGTAGCCGAGATTGCTCCACAGCCAGTCCACATCCCAGCCATCCCCGCCGATGGGCACCCCGACGATGTCGCTGCGTACCCCCAGGGCGGGGATTTCCAGCCACAGGTCGCCCATCTGCCGATAGGCCGCGGCCGGCCGGGGCGGCAACGCGGTTACACGCCGGGGCGCAAAACCGGTGGACGGCAACTGTACCTGTTCCAGATGATAGGTGAAGGCTTCGCCCGCCTGCCCGATGAGACCGGGGTCTCTGCCGGTGGCCCCCACGATGGCGTAATCGCCCGCCAGGGCTACCGCGTGCCCAAAGGCATCGTTCTTGTAGGCGAAATCGGCCAGGATGCGGGTTTGCTCCTGCCAGGTGCGCCCCTCACGGCGGAAGAGATAAGCCGCGCCCACGGCAGTGTACCCGGCGCGGTCTCTGCCGGGTGCGCCCACCAGCGCGCGCCCCGCCGAAAGCGCCACCGCGCTGCCGAAATTGTCGAAGGATTGCCCGTCGCCGGGGGAGAGCACGGCGCGCTGCACCCACTGGCCGCCGGACGGCTCGAAGAGATAGGCCGCGCCGGCATTGCTCAGGCGGCCGTTGTCCGTTTTAGGGTCGTGGAAGGGCGCGCCCACCAGGGCGGTGAGGCCGTCCAGCGCCACAGCGGAACCGAAGCCATCGCCGGTGTGTGCGTCTTTGGCCTGCAACTCGGCGCGTAGCAGCCAGTACTTGCCGCTGCGCTCGAAGAGGTAGGCCGCGCCGGTATCGGAGGCCCCGTAGGGGTTGGTCTGCGGCGCGCCGACCAGGGCGCGGCGTCCATCCAGCGCCACGGATGCGCCGAACTGCGCCCCCACTTCCACTTCGGAAGGCAGCAACTGCGCCTGCTGCACCCACTCGTTGCCGCTGCGGATGAAGACGTAGGCCGCGCCCACATCCGGCAGGTAGGTCAGGTCACGGCCATCTGCGCCGACCAGCGCGGTATCGCCGGAGAGGGCCACCGAGACGCCGAAGTTATCCCCATCCGCCGGGGAGGCGGGGCGCAGGATGGCGCGCTGTTTCCAGGTGAGGCCGGTGCGGGTGAAAAGGTAGGCCGCGCCGCTATCGGTGGTGCTTTCGCCGTCGTAGCCGGGCGCGCCCACCAGGATGGTATCGCCGTCTATGGCAACGGCGAGGCCGAAGGAATCGCCCGCGTGGGGGGAATCGGCGGTCAGGCGGGCTTGCAGCAGCCAGGAAGCGCCAGAACGGATGTACACGTAGGCCGCGCCGGCCGCGGAGAGTCCCTGCGGGTCGGCATTGCGCGCGCCGACCACGGCGGTATTCCCGGAAATGGCAACCGCGTACCCGAATTCGTCCAGGGGCGCGGCATCCGGGGCGCTGAGGGCGGCCATCTGGTATGCGCCAAGCCGCAGGGGAACGGTATCCGCCGCG
>DAOTWV010000168.1:0-1631 GCA_034435695.1 Anaerolineales bacterium
ATTCGGCGAAATCACCATCGAACCCGCCGAAGCCTGGGACGAAGACACCGAATTCGAACTGGAATTTGGCGAGTAGGCAAGGGGGCAAGGGGGCAAGTTTGCAAGTGGGCAAGTATCATTCCTCATTCTGCATTCTGCATTCATCAATTCTGCATTCCTCATTCGGCATTCCTCATTCTGCATTCCCCGCGCCCCACACCACCAGCGCCGCGCCCAGCGCATCCACCAGCACATCCCGCCAATCAGCAGCCCGTCCCGGCACGAAATGCTGGTGAAATTCATCGCTCAGAGCATACAACACACTCAGCCACCACGCCGCGCCGCGCCGGCTGCGCCCCAGCGCGAAAATCCACGCCGCCGCCAGCAGCGCGTAGCCGATGAAATGCCCGCCTGTTTCCCAAAGCGCGTCCACCCACCCCCAATGCGGCAGAGCACTGGAGGGCTGCGCAGAAAACCAGAAAATCGCCGCCATCACCCCCAGGGGGAACACCAGCCGCCACTGGCCAGGCGGAACCCTTCCAACCAGTTGCGGGAATAAATCAGAGATAAAACGTCGTAATTGGGGTATACTTGCCATAACAGCGAAATTATACCCCATCCCCTCCCATGAACCATCTTGCCAACAGCACCTCCCCTTACCTGCTGCAACACGCCAGCAACCCCGTGGACTGGTATCCCTGGGGCGAAGAAGCCCTGGAAAAAGCGCGCCGCGAGGACAGGCCCATCTTCCTCAGCATCGGCTACGCGGCCTGCCACTGGTGTCACGTCATGGCGCACGAATCCTTCGAAGACCCCGAAACAGCGCGCATCATGAACCGCTATTTCGTCAACATCAAGGTAGACCGCGAAGAACGTCCCGACCTGGACGACCTGTACATGCAGGCCGTCGTCGCCATGACCGGGCAGGGCGGCTGGCCGATGAGCGTCTTCCTCACTCCTGAGGGCATTCCCTTCTACGGCGGCACCTACTTCCCGCCCGTGCGGCGGTACAACATGCCCGCCTTCCGGGAAGTGCTGCTGGCGCTGGCGCAGGCCTGGCAGAATGAGCGAGAAAACCTGCTGGCCTACGGAAAACGTCTCCACACCCACTTGCGCACACGCCCCGTCGCCCCGCAGGCCGCGCCCCCGCCGGATGCCCCCCTGCTGGAACAGGCCGCCCGCCATCTGGCGGAAACCCACGACGAGGCACGCGGCGGCTGGGGAAAGGCCCCCAAATTCCCGCAGCCCATGGCCATCACCTTCCTGCTTTCCCAGCCCGGCGCGCCGCAGGCAGAGACGGCCTTTCGGGCGCTGGAACGCATGGCGCGCGGCGGCATGTACGACGTGGTCGGCGGCGGCTTCGCCCGTTACAGCACCGACGACAACTGGCTGGTGCCGCACTTCGAAAAGATGCTCTACGACAACGCCCTGCTGGCGCGCGCTTACCTGCAAGCCGCCCTGCAAAGCGGACGCGCCGATTTCCGCCGCA
The DNA here is from genome assembly GCA_034435695.1 of Anaerolineales bacterium. Classification (GTDB taxonomy): domain Bacteria; phylum Chloroflexota; class Anaerolineae; order Anaerolineales; family DRKV01; genus DRKV01. The sequence continues at coordinate 1,469 of DAOTWV010000168.1, forward strand.
CCGCCGAACGAACGCTGGACTTCCTGCTGCGCGAGATGCGTCACCCTGCCGGCGGCTTCTTCAGCAGTCTGGATGCCGATTCCGAGGGACAGGAAGGCAAATTTTATCTCTGGGATGCCCGGGAATTGCGCGCCCTGCTGGGGGAAGACTACGATTTCTTCGC
>DAOTWV010000169.1:0-2726 GCA_034435695.1 Anaerolineales bacterium
CGCCACTGGAATGACCTGCTCGCTCAGCAGCGTCTGCGCAAACTGAGCGCCGACCTGACGCGTCACGCAGCCCTGCAGCCGGAGCAGCCGCCGGTGGTCTTTTTCAACGCATCTACCCGACTGGGTAACTTCAGCCAGAACGCGGCCTTCTCGCTGCTGGCTGCCATGAGCGTGCACGCCGCAGGGACGCCGGTGGTACACTTTGCCTGCACCGGTGGTATGTCGCGCTGCATGCTGGGCACCAACCCTGATGACGTACAGCAGCCGCCGCCCTGCGCCCTGTGCCGCCGGGCTACTGGCCGCTTTCTGCGCCATGCCCCTGTGGTGCCTTTTGGGGATGCCGCACACCCCGAAATGCGCAAAGCCCTTCAGGGGCTGAACCTGGCCGCGCTGGCGGATTTCACGTATCCCTTCGAGCCGCTGGGGGTGGATATCCCCCTGGGCGCCCTCACCCTTCCGGGGCTGCGCTGGGCGCTGCGCCGTCATCACCTGCAGGATGACGAAGCCACGCGCTTCCTGTGGCGCGAGTACATCTTCTCGGCCTACGCGCTGGCGCATGCTTTTTACGATTTCGTCCATCAGGTGGAGCCGCAGGCGGTGGTGCTCTTCAACGGCATTGCCTTCCCCGAAGCCGCCGCTCGTTGGGTGGCGCAATCCCTGGGGCTGCGCGTCGTCACCCACGAAGTCAGTTACATGCCGTTTTCGGCCTTCTTCAGCGCCGAAGCGCCCGCCCCCACCTACCCCTTGCACATCCCCGAAGACTTTCAACTCGATGAAGCCCAGGAAGCGCGGTTGAATGCCTACCTTTCCCAGCGCTTCAAGGGCGAATTCACCATGGCGGGCATTCGCTTCTGGCCGGAGATGCAGGGGCTGGACGAGGCTTTTTTGCAGCAGGCAGCGCAATTCCGGCAAATCGTCCCCATTTTTACCAATGTCATTTACGACACCAGTCAGGTACACGCCAACACGCACTTCGAGCACATGTTCGCCTGGCTGGATGCCCTGCTGCCGGTCATGCGCGCCCACCCGGAAACGCTCTTCGTCATCCGGGCGCACCCCGATGAGATGCGCCCCGGCACGCGCAAGCAGGCGCGTGAGCACGTGCAGGGCTGGGTGGAGCGGAACCGCGTCGCCGACCTGCCCAATGTGCGCTTCGTTGGCTCGCGCGAATACCTCAGTTCCTACGACCTGATTCGGCGTTCCAAATTCGTGCTGGTGTACAACTCCTCGATTGGGTTGGAGGCCACCTTGCTGGGCGCGCCCGTGCTGGCTGCTGCCGCGGCGCGCTACACCGATTATCAGGTGACCTTTTACCCACAAGACCGGCAGGAGTACATGCGCCTTTTGGAGCAGTTCCTGTCCGAGGAAGAAATTCCCGTTCCCGATGCTTTTACCGCCAACGCGCGGCGCTTTTTGTATTACCAGTTGTTCAAGGCCTCCCTGCCCTTTGGGGATTTCCTCGAACCCGGCGGCATTCCCGGTGCGGTGCGCCTCAAGGCTTTCTCCTGGCGGAAATTGCGCGAACACCCCACCGCGCGCGTGCTGGTGAATGGCATTTTGCACGACGAGCCTTTTTTGTTGGATGACTGACGACGGACGACAGACCACGGACGACTGACGACAGACCACGGACGACTGACCATGCAACCAAAAATTGAAATCCTTTCCGTTGATTTACTCGACCAGCACCGCCCGCTGGTGAACGACTTGCGTCATCTGGCGCAGCGCCTGGGGCTGGATTTTGGCTGGCATTACCTGCTCGATTTGACCTGGATACTCTCGCACCTGGGGGAGGTGCGCGGTAAGCGCATCATGGATGCCGGCGCGGGCGTCGGCGTGATGCAGTGGTACCTGGCCGAACAGGGCGCCACGGTCTACAGCGTTGACCGCGGTTCACGCGCCAACCTTTCGCCGCGTTTCCGCGGACGCTACCGGGTGCGCGGCCTGCGCCCCGATGACCTGCGTCCGGCCGGTGCGGTCACGCTCGACCTGCTGGCACGCGGCCGCCTGAAGGAAGCCGGACGCGGCGCGCTGGCGCTGGCTGCCGGCGCCTTTGGCGATAAAGCCCCCGGCGAGGTGCTGGTCTACAATCAGAACCTCAAGGCGCTGGCCGATATCCCGGATGGCTCGCTGGACGCGGTCGTGGCCGTCTCAGCGCTGGAGCACAATCCGCCCGAAGACCTGCCCCTGGTGGTAGCCGAGATGATGCGCACGCTCAAGCCCGGCGGGGTGTTGCTGGCGACTCTGGGCGCAGCCCGCGATGAGGACTGGTTCCATGAGGCCTCCAAAGGCTGGAATTACACCGCCGATTCGCTGCGCCGCCTGTTCTCGCTGCCCCCCGATACGCCCGATAACTACGAGCAGCACGACGAACTCTTCGAGAAACTGAAGCATTGTGCCGAGTTGCGCGATAACCTGGCGGGCTTTTACTTCAAATCCGGGGATAACGGCATGCCCTGGGGCAAATGGGAGCCGCAGTACCAGCCCGTGGGGGTATGCGCAGTCCACGAATAGTCCACGAATGAACACGAATGAACACGAATGGACACGAATGAACACGAATGGACACGAATGGACACGAATGTCCACGAATGGACATGAATGGACACGAATGAACACGAATGAACACGAATGGACACGAATAACCAGGGAAAAGCCCCGTCCAGGTGGACGGGGCTTGCTTTTGGGACAAAGAATCACGTGGGCAGGAAGGGCATAGCAGGGCC
>DAOTWV010000170.1:0-1543 GCA_034435695.1 Anaerolineales bacterium
GTGTACGCCGCGACCACCGGGACGACCAACGCCCTGGTGCATCCGGCGGTGCAAGTGGGCGAGGCATCCGGCGGAAAGACCGCCCTGCCCGGCGGCGTGGTGACCTACACGGTGGTCATCACGAACAGCGGCGATTACACCGATACCTTCGACCTCGCCCTGAGCGGCGCGTCCTGGCCGATTCAGGTCTCGGCAACCTCCGTGGGGCCGCTGAAGGCGGGCGCATCCGCCGGCGTGGTGGTCAGCGTGACAATCCCGACGCAGCCCGCGGCGCTGGGGGACGATTTCGTCCTTTCCGCCGTCTCGCGCCTGGATGCGCGCGTCAAAATTTCGCTCAAGCGCACTACCACCGCCGACATCACCCCAGGGGTGGCGCTCGCGCCCGTCGTGGCGGGCGCAACGGGCTACGCGGGCAAAGCCGTGACCCACACGCTGACGCTCACCAACACCGGCACGTGGACGGATACCTTCGGCATTACCCTGAGCGGCAACGTCTGGCAGGCCGATGTGCCATTGACGCTGACCCTCGCCGCGGGCGCGGCTGCTCCGCTGCGGGTGGTGGTACACATCCCGGCAAACGCGGCGGACGGCGCGGGAGATACGCTCAGCGTGCAGGTACACTCCGGCTACAGCAGCATGGTCACCGCCAGCAGCCAGTTGACCACCACGGCGCGCAATGTGCGCCGCTTGTACCTGCCGGTCATCCTGCGGTAAAACCACACCTGGCATTGCCACACATCAAGAAAACTCTGTGTTCTCCGTGTCTTTGTGTGCGTACAGACGGGCTTTGCGCTGCCACCAACACATCTTTAGTGCTCCCAACAACAGGGAGCACTAAGACGTTGTTGGTGAATCGCGGTATGACTTGGCACACCCGAACGCAGATACCGCAGATTCTTGCAGATACGGCTAACGCAGCGGTGAAAGCCAACACAACCAGCGGATATCAGCGGCACCCGCGTTATCAGCGTTCTACTGACCACCGTATCTTTTGTGCTCCCAGTTCGGGTTAGCCAGAATCCACATCAAAAAATCGCAGTACAATTGTGGCATTATGCGTACCCCCTGGTTTTGCCTGACGCGCGGCAACCCTGAACATCCGCCGCTGATTTACGCTGGTTGTGTTGGTTTTCGCCGCTGCCTTAGCCGTATCTGCGAGAATCTGCGGTATCTGCGTTCCGGTGTGCCAGGTCATACCGCAACGTTTTAGTGCTCCCCCCGAACTGGGCGCCCTCAAGATGTGTTGGCGCGCCATCCCGCCATCTGTAGGACAACTGCTTGCCAGTTGTCCCGCCGGAGATGCATGCCGCGGAGGCCGCGGATTTTCGTCAATCGGATACCCGTAGGACAACTGCTTGCCAGTTGTTCCGCCGGAGATACAGGCCGCGGAGGCTGCGGATTTGCGTCAATCGGATACCCGTAGGACAACTGCTTGCCAGTTGTCCCGCCATCCGCGTCCAATCAAAACCGTCGAATTTTCCAACGACCTTTTCGCACTCCCCAGGGGTGCATTTCCACTCTCTCAACAGGGAATCGGGGTAAA
>DAOTWV010000171.1:0-1922 GCA_034435695.1 Anaerolineales bacterium
GGGGTATCGTTTGCATGGCTACCTGACCTTGTTCAGGGTGTGCTGATTATAGCACGGGCAAAGGGATTGGGCAACCAGGGAAAACAAGAGGGGATGACTAAAAGGTTGTTGGTTGAATTGCCCGGCGACTGGAAGTCGCGGCAACGGTTGCCAAACCTGCCTTCGCAGGTTGGCATTCCGTCGCCGGGTTGAAGGCGGTACCAAATACCCATTGTCTTTTTTGCGCTATACCGGTATTCTACAATCCCAATTGCAGGTAAAGGAGTTCCCGATGCGAAAAGATACCCGAATTTTCCTGGTTGTCTCGGCGCTGGTTTGTCTGGCGCTGATTAGTACGGTGCTGGGACAGGCCGCCGGCCCAATACAGGTGTACTTGCCGGTGGTTATGCACAATGCAGCACTGCCCACCACTCCGCCTCCCACCAGCACCCCGGCACCCCCTACGCCGACGCCCATCCCGCCCGCTGGCGACATGGTACGGCGTGTCAATGCTCCCTATTTTCCGGGTTCCAGCGTTCCTTTTCAAGAAACGGCTATCTTTTGGTTTGGTACGCTTTCGCCTACCAGCAATTACATAGATGTTCGCGCAGCGTACACCGACCAGTACGTGTATTTCTACGTTGCTATCTTCGACCGCCGTTTGTGGTATGACAAGACTCTGCCTGTGCCTGACCTGAGCGCGTGGGATGCTGTAACTCTGTATCTGGATTTGGATGGCAATCTGGGGAGTGCGCCGGATGCCAACAGTTACCGCATCACCGCTGGTCTGGCGGAATCCACCCTGCCACGCGGGGACTACGAAGCCGCCTGGCAGGGGAACGGCAGTACCTGGAGGGCAACAACGCTCCCAGGGTTGGTGACGCACCCCGGATGGCGCGGGCAGCACCTGAATGATGATACGGACGACCGCGGGTGGGCGATGACTTTCAAGGTGCCCTATAGCGCCCTGGGACTTTCGGCTCCCCCTGTGGAGGGGACGACCTGGGGGCTGGCGCTTGCTGTCCACGACCGGGATGATGCCAGCGGTACGGCCATCCCCGACCAGGTATGGCCGGAAACGTTCACCGATACCAGTCCGCAGACCTGGGGACAGTTCCGTTTTGGCCTGTATACCTATACACCACCGCAAATAGCCCCCGCGGGGAATGTGAAAATCCGGGAAGAACCGGGCAATGGTATCGTTGTCCCGGATGCGGCAATGGGCAGCACCGTGGGAGGGCCTCTGTGTCCTGGTGACCCTAACTATATCTGGAGCACCTGGCCGAACCGTAATTTCGGCACGGAACACCAGTTCAACATTCAGAACCAATCCAACATTGATGATTGGCCGTGCTTTGCCAAGTATTACGTCACCTTCCCGTTGGATAACGTGCCCGCGGGCAAGACCATCATCTCGGCCACGTTGACGCTATACCAGTGGAGCAATAACGGCCCGCGGGATAAAGCCACTGCCTCGTATGTACACGTCCTGACAGTGCCGCAGCCCTGGGACGAGAGCACCATTACATGGAACACAGCGCCCTTGCCTGGGGAAAACATCGACCAGATTTGGGTTCCTGTGGTAGATTGCCGGGATGCCAATGGACACATGCAATGGCCGTGCTTCCCGCGCAGGTGGGATGTGACCGGTGCCGTGGCTCAGGCTTATGCTGCCGGGGAACCACTGCGGCTGGCTTTGTATTCCTCGGATTCGGATTTGCACAGCGGTAAATTGTTCACCACCTCTGAAACCGGAGACTGGAACGTTGCCGGACGCCCGGCGCTGGACATTGTGTGGGGGAATCCCTGAGGAGGGGATTGTGCCTTGCCCAGTGAGTGTGCATGGTTACAGCAATTCCAAATTTGTCGCGTAGTATTCGCAGATTACGCAGATTGAACGGATTTTTTCTTCTTTCCTCTGCGTAATCTGCGCCATCTGCGGA
>DAOTWV010000172.1:0-6274 GCA_034435695.1 Anaerolineales bacterium
CCTGTTGGAACCGGTAGATGGGCTTTTGGCCCATTCTACTCAGGAGGTGTCCCGTGCTCAATCTATTACCCTTTTTCGCCAGAGTCCAGTACGATAGCAATGCGCCCTGCCTATGCATCTGGCACCGAAATCCGAAAAATCGTCTGTGGCTGCCGGTCTTTCAAGGCTGGCAACCGCCTGCGAGCAGCCGCCACCTCATCCAGAGATACCGCCACCGTAAACAGGCCTGAGGCGGCTCCCCCCTCAAGCACAGTCTCTCCCCAGGGGTCCAGCACCATGCTGTGCCCGGCAAAAACTTCTCCCTTGCTCTCACCACTGCGGTTCACGGCAAACACAAAGCATTGATTTTCGATAGCGCGCGCCCGTAACAGTGTCCGCCAGTGTTCCAGACGGACGCGCGGCCACTCGGCAACCAGGAAGAGCATCTCTGCTCCAGCCCCACTGTACGCGCGGAATAATTCGGGAAAACGCAGGTCATAGCACACCGCCATACCTGCCCTTCCCCAGGGAAGCGGTGCCAGTATGGGGGCATTGCCCGCTGCCAGATAGCGGTCTTCATCCATCGGGCCAAAGCGGTGTATCTTACGATAAGCAGCCACGCGACGCCCATCTGGTGCATACAGTCCAAAAGTGTTGTACACCCCCGTCTCTGCGCGTTCCAGCAAGGAACCACCCACGTACAGCGCATGTTGCCGTGCCAGCGCACCCATCTCTGCAAAAAGACCGGCATCCAAAGGGGAGGCCAGCCCATCAGCGCGCTCCAAAGCGTAACCGCTGCCCCACAGTTCCGGCAAGAGAAGTAAATCCGAACCGCGACGGGCGGCCTCGGCGGCAAATGCAGCCGCCTGCTGCAAGTTTTCCTGGGGGTTGCCCAGGTGAACATCCATTTGCCCCAGAGACACAACAATTTGTCTGGACATTACACACCTCCAAAAGGTTGACATATGTGAAATCCCCTGCTAGAATGCAGGGCAGTTGTACGATAACAATCCCAATAGCGGAGAAATAGCGGCTGAACCCTGCATCTGCAGGGTGACGAGGTGGAGGTTCCTCCCCGTGAGGGGAGCGCTAACCCTGGGTCTCCAGGGGAAAATCGGATAAATCAGCGGATGCCTCCGAAGCCTGGCACGGGCTTCTTTCTCCTTCCGTAAAGAAGCGTGACGTGAAAACCGGTGGGTAACTGCCGGGACAAGCGGAGCGCAGTGCCCCCCATACCCCACCGCGCGTGGGGTTGGGGTGTATGGTATTTCCTACGGAAGGGCTACACCTTGTATAAAGCGAGTACGCCCTGCGTACTCGTTTTTGTTTTTAAGGCCCATTCACCCACTCATTTTACCTCAGGAGGTTCCCCGTGGAGCATAAGGAAGTCTTAGCCCGTATTCAGGAAGACAACGTCAAGTTCGTATCGTTGCAATTCACCGACGTGACCGGTGCGGTCAAAAGCGTCGACTTGCCTGTAAGCCGCATGGCCGATGTGCTGGAAGACGGCATCTGGTTCGATGGCTCCTCTGTCCAGGGGTTCGCCCGCATTCAGGAAAGCGATATGCGCCTGATTGTGGATGCCGATACCTACGCGGTGCTGCCCTGGACCCCGGAAGAACGCCGCCGCGCCCGCTTCTTCTGTGACATCTACACCCCCGAAGGGGAACCGTTCCCCGGTGACCCGCGCGGCGTCCTGAAGCGCCAACTGGCCAAAATTGCCGGGCGCGGCTGGGTGTACAACGTGGGGGCAGAGCCGGAATTCTTTCTCTTCAAGCCATTCGATGGGCAAATCCACCCCGTACCGCACGATGTGGGCGGCTATTTCGATTTTTCGGCCCACGACGAGGCCGCCCAGGTGCGCGCCGAATTGATGGAAGCCCTGGCCGGCATGGGACTGGAAGTGGAAATGGGACACCACGAAGTCGCCCTGGGGCAGCATGAGATTGATTTCCGCTTTTCCGATGCCCTGCGCGCCGCCGATAACATCCTCACCCTGAAATACACCGTCAAGGCCATTGCCGCCAAGCACGGTCTGGTGGCCTCTTTCATGCCCAAGCCGGTCTTCGGCATCAACGGCTCCGGTATGCACTGTCACCAGTCGCTCTTCGATACCAAAGGCAACAACCTGTTCTTCGACCCGGCGGATGCCAACAAACTGTCCCCGATTGCCTATGGTTTCATCGCCGGACAATTGCACCACGCCCGCGCCCTGGCGGCAGTGGTCGCCCCCACTGTGAACTCCTACAAGCGTCTGGTGCCGGGCTACGAAGCACCAGTGTACATCAGTTGGGCGCAGCGCAACCGCTCGGCGGCCATCCGCCTGCCGCGCTATCAGGAAGGGCGCGACAAGGCCCTGCGCCTGGAACTGCGCTTCCCCGACCCCTCGGCCAACCCCTACCTGGCGCTGGGCGTCATGCTGGCCGCCGCGCTGGACGGCATCGACAACGGCCTGCCGTGCCCCGAACCGCTCAACAACGTCAACATCTACCACCTGACTCCCGAAGAGCGCACCGCACGCGGCATTGGTTCCCTCCCTGCCTCACTGGGCGAAGCCCTCGCTGAACTGGAAGCGGACGCCACCCTCAAGGAGGCCCTGGGCGAAAGCGTGTACGCGGCTTTCATGGCTGCCAAGACCGCCGAAACAGAGGCCTTCCGCCTGACCGTCACCGACTGGGAAGTGGAACGCTACCTGGAAACGGCCTGAGAAAAAACAAAGGGGACCGGGCAAATCTTACCCGGTCCCCATCTCTCCCCAAAAAATCGGCTCAAAAGGCCAGCGGGGTGAATTTTGTTTCGTAATCGTACACATCTACCCCTTCGGCGCGTTTGAGGGCATTGACAATCAGATAGGTCAGCGGGGTAGCCAGGGTCTCATACGCCACCTTGAACAGCCACTGTGAAAGAATGGCCTGCACCAGTCCGCCAGCGGGAAAAACGCCGTAAAAAGCCAGGGTGATGAAGACGGCCGAATCGGCGCCTTCCCCCACGATGGTGGAAGTAATGGTGCGCAGCCAGAGAAAACGCCCCTGGGTACGCACTTTCAGGCGGGCCAGGACGTAGGAATTCAGGAATTCTCCGACCAGATAGGCCGCGAAGGAGGCCGCCAGCAGGCGCGGGGTGAACCCCAGGATGGCCTGGTAGGCCTGTTGGGCGCTTTCGGGCGTGGTGAATGCCCCCGCGCTCCAGAAGGGAGCCGCGGGCAGCCGTCCGCCAATCCAGATGGCCGTCACGGCCAGCAGGTTACAGGCAAACCCCGTCCAGATAACCTGCCGGGCGCGGGCGTAGCCGTACACCTCGGTCAGAATATCGCCGAAAATATACGCGACCGGGAACAACACCACCGCCGCGGGCAGGAACAACCCGAACAGGTGTACGAGTTTCACTGCGATGATGTTGGAGATGATAAGCGTAGTGACGAAAACAGCCGTCACAAAGGGGAACCAGCGGTAAGCGGGGGTCTTTGCATCAGACATGGCGCACCTCTCAGTTCCGTACCGCCTGTTTGGCTTCCGGCGTTTTGACATGCTCGGCTTCTACCGTGATACCGATGCCGCCGCGGATGTTGAACACCCCGGTTACTTTGCAGTAATGCGGGTCGAGCGCCTGCACCAAATCATCCAGAATGACATTGACGACATGCTCGTGGAAGGCGCCCTCGTCCCGGTAAGACCACAGGTACAACTTGAAGGATTTCGATTCGACGATTTTCTCGTCGGGAACGTATTCCACCTTGATGGTGGCGAAATCCGGCTGTCCGGTGACGGGGCACAGGCAGGTGAATTCACTGGTCTCCAAAGTGACCAGGTAGTAGCGTCCCGGAGCGCGGTTTGGGAAGGCTTCCAGGTGCTTACTGGGTTGGGCTTTACGCCCTAGCAACGTCAAATCTTTCAAATCTTGTGGTTGGGTAGCCATGGAACAACTCCTTTGTTTTGATGTGGCGGGTGCTGCGACCGCCGCAGAGTTTTGGTAAGCCGGGTTCCTGCGACCGGCAACGGGCGCACATTATACCGCATTCCGGGGCATTCTCTGCTAGAATAGCGCCACGACTTTTCGTGGAGAGTACACCCTATGCAACGTCAAACCAATCGCTTTGTTCTGTTCGCCGGTATCGCCTTCCTGACCTTTGCGGAGGCCTTTTTCACCCACCTGGGAAGTCTGCGCACCCTTGCTGAAAACGCGGCCGCCCTGGGAATCTCCCCGGAAACAGCACGCCTGCGTCTGGGGGTGCTCAGCCTGTGGGATTTGCTCGCCGCCCTGGGGGCTGGTCTGGTCACCGCCGGGTTGACGCGTTTCCTCAAGCCCGCCTGGATTCCCCGCGGTATCCGTCTCACCCTGCTTGGCCTGCTGGGATACGCCCTGACCCAGACCTTGCTGGCTATTTTCGTGCCGGATTCATCTGCCCGGTTGAACGCCGGAGGCATGGCCTTGTTGTACCTGGGTCTGGCAATCCTGGTGTGGCGTCTGAGACGCTGAGAACCCCATATCACAACACATGCCCCTCTTCGCAGCGAAGAGGGGCATGGATTTGCGCTTTCGTATCCAGCGTAAGGCGCCTACTGCTTCTGGGGCTGCACCATACGGCAAAAAGCACACTGTCCGGGCGCAGAAGTTGGCTGCCCACAGGTAGGGCAGGTATGCAGCAATTCCACCGTCTCCTCCGCACGTTCTGCAAACAACCCCTCTTTTTTCGCACGCAAGAATCCCAGGTAGAACTGCAATTTGGCACCAGGGTGCTCCTCTTCCAACTGGTTGAGAAGTTCCTTGTAGTAAATGGATTTCGCGCCTACGGAAAAGGGACACTCTTCGTAAATGTATTCGATACCGCGCAACAAAGCATAAGCCGCCGTCTCGCGTTCGTAGAAGCGACAGAATGGTTTGACCTTGCGCGCCAGGCCAGGGGAAGCCGGCAACACCGGCCCCTGCCGCACCAGATAACCACTGCTCCATTGCAGCGTATTCCCAAAAAGCGTGGCCGCCTCATCGTCCAGGTTGTGCCCTGTCGCAAGCACATCGTACCCCAGGTCACGGGCAATGCGGTTCATGATGTGGCGTTTGGTCAGGCCACACACAGAGCACGGCTTGCCCTTCCCGCGACGCGTGCGATGCGCCATCTCCGGGATGTCTTCCCCGTACGAGGCCTTGACATCCACCACATGCAGCGTCAGGCCGTGTTTTTCGGCAAAGGCCACCGTCAGGGCATGCGATTCACTGGAATAGCCAAAGCCGCCGTCAATGCCCAGGTCAATGTACAGGCCATCGGCCTGGTACCCCAAACGCACCAGCACATCCCAGAGCGCCAGGGAATCCTTGCCACCGGAAACCGCCACCAGCACGCGTTCATCAGGCGTGAACATGTGGTATTTTTCAATGAAGCGCTGGGTTTGCTGAGGCAACCATTCCAGGTAGTGCTCACGACACAGGGCCAGTTTGTGCTGTCGCATGTTGATAGCGGCTTTTTGGCCGCATTTTCGGCATTTCATGCCTCAGCCTCCAGAGATAACGGCCACCAGTTTGATGGCATCGCCTTCTTTGAGTATGGTATCTTCCGTGACCAGTTCCCCATCCCGCGTGGGCAGTACGCTTTCGGGGTTCAGGCCGGCCTGCTGAATGGCCTTGCGCACAGTGATGCCCGCAGGCACTTCGTATTCTTGTTTGCGTAAAATCAGTTTTGCACCCATAAGTCTCTCCGTGGTAAAAATGTATGGGGCAGTATTGTACCTGTAAAGTGAGAAAGCAGGCAAGTAACGGCGTCAGCCGCAAGCCTCTGTCGTCCGTGGTCTGTCGTCCGTCGTCCAGGGTCAGGTGTCAGGTGCAAGCCGTCAGTCATCAGGCTCACACCGTCCACGGTCAGGCACAAGCCTCTGTCGTCCGTGGTCCGTGGTCCGTCGTCCAGGGTCAGGTGTCAGGTGTCAGGTGCAAGCCGTCAGTCATCAGGCTCACACCGTCTACCGTCTCCCGTCCACCGTCCACGGTCAGGCGTCAGCCGTCCACGGTCAGCCGTCCACCGTCCCCATTCTGCATTCCCCATTCCCCACTCCAAGGAGGTTCTCATGCCCGTCAAACAAGCCGACAAAGTCCCCGCACAGGAAGTCAAGGCCGGGAAAGACACCCAAATCCAGGTGCTCATCCCTGCTGGTGAAGGCCCCAATTTCGCCATGCGGCGCTTCACTATGCAAAAAGGCGGCGGCATGCCGCGCCACACCAACACGGTGGAACACGAACAGTACGTCCTCAGTGGACGCGCCCGCATTGGCATCGGCGACCAGGTGCACGAAGTCCAGGCCGGCGATGT
>DAOTWV010000173.1:0-2532 GCA_034435695.1 Anaerolineales bacterium
GCAATACAGCCGCGGCGAATTGCTGGCGCTGGATACCGCCGGGATGCTCTTCCAGGCCGGCCTGCGCGCCGGCGACCGCATTCAGGCCATCGAGGGCGAACCCCTCCATCTCCTGCAAAATATCTACGGCGGAAAACATCCAGGGGAAACCGTACACTGGCGCATCCTCAGAGATGGCAATACGCTGACGATAACCGACAACCTGCCGCGCCCATCCTGGGGACAGCGCGCTGGAAACGTCTTCCCCCCGCTGGTGGCGCTGGCTTATTGGGGAATCTCCTTCATCCTGTGGCTGTTCAGCCCCCGTAACCCGGCCACCCGGCGCTTCTTCACCCTGGGGCAACTGGCCGCCCTGCTGCTGGCTGCCGGTAGCCTGGATACCTATGGCGTGTTTTGGGGTGCTCCGTTGTATCAGGCCGCTTTCATCCTCATCACGCCAGCCGCCCTGCACTTCTTTGCCACCTTTCCCCAACAAAAAATCTCTGCTCACCTGCAGAAAACGCTTTGGGGAGCCTATCTTCTGGCCGCCATCCTGACGGTATGGGGCACCGCAGCGTACCTGAATCCGCAAATCCCCAAAGTGCGCTTCGTGTCCATCTTCTTCCTGGCGGGCGTTTTGCTTTCTATCGCCCTTTTCTACTGGCATTTCACGCAGGCGCCGCCCGCCACCCGTCAACGTCAGCGCCTCATCGTGACGGGCATGATTGCCAGCATTGCCCCCTTGCTGCTCCTCTACATCATCCCCAGCCTGATGGGATACCGCCCGCTCATCGGGCACAACCTGGCTTTTGGCTTTCTGGCGCTGTTTCCCGTTTTCGTCATCTACGCCGTGCGGCAGGGCGAATTGGGGGACATCGACGGCCTGCTGAACCGCACGCTGGTGCGGCTGCTGTTGGTGAGCCTCCTGGCGGCCGTGTACGGCATCCTGTTCTCGTGGTTCGACCGGCAACTTGCCCGCAGCGACATCTCCCTGCCTCTGGTCGCCACACTGCTGGCAATTCTGATGTCCCTGTCCTTCAACCCGTTGCAGCGCCTGCTGCAAGCCTGGGTAGACCGCCTGCTCTATCACGGCTGGTACGACTATCGCCGGGTGGTGGGGCAAACCGGCGACGAACTGGCCGATACGGAAGACCCGCAGGAACTGGCGCACACCCTGTTGACCAGCGTAACCACCACCATGAAATTGCGCTGCGCCTGCTTCCTGTTCTACGATTCCGATACCCCCTCCAATAACCCGATATTCCTGCGCACCCCGCAGGGCTGCCCCCTGACCGCCTTCTCCCAGCCCCGCCTGCCTGGGGATACCCCCTTCTACGAGACTCTCTCCCGCCTGAATGCCCCGGAACGCACCGCCGCCTTGCAGCGCGCCATCCCCATCAGCATGCGCAGCCCCGTCGAGAGCGCCCTGTTGGGCTGCCCGCACACCCGCATCTGGATTCCCGTCCAGGCCTCGGCCGGCGCATCCCGCACCACCGCCATGCTCATCGTTGGCCCCAAACCGGGCGACGACCCCTTCGACCCCGAAGACATCGCCATCTTTCAGACCTTAGCGCGCCAGACCGCCCTGGTCATCCGCAACATCGGCCTGCTCGCGCGCCTGCGACGGCGGGAAAGGGAAGTCGTGCACCTGTACAAAGACCTGACCTACGCCCGCGAGGCCGAGCGCAAACGCATCGCCCGCGAACTGCACGACAACATCATCCAGAACATCCACATCATCTACCGCAGCATCAAAGACCGCCGCGTCCTGCCGCCGGAACAGGCCGAAGCCCACCTGGACGAATCAGCGCAATGGCTGCAAAACACCATGAACGACATCCGCCGCATGTGCAACGACCTGCACCCCGCTGTTTTGGACGTGCTGGGGCTGGCGGATGCCATCCGCTCTCACGTAGACCGCTTCCAGCAGCGCACCGGCATCCCCGCTTACCTGGCAATCAGCGGCGATGAAGACATCCCGCTACCCGAACAAACCGAAATCATGCTCTTCCGCATCTGCCAGGAAGCCTTGTGGAACGCGGAAAAGCACGCCCAGGCCACCCAGGTCAGCGTGCATCTGAAATACCCGCAAGACGATACCCAAACCGTGACCCTGCGCGTGCAGGATGACGGCAAAGGCTTCGATGTCGCCGGCGCGCTGGCGGCAGGCATTCAGCACAACACCTACGGCCTGCTGAACATGCAGGAACGCGCCGCCATGGTCGGCGGAAACCTGCACATCACCTCCACACCCGGCAGGGGGACGGCAATCGAAGCGGTGGTTCCCTGTCGGCCTGAGCCGCCGGAATCCTGACGAATGCCCGCGCGGTGGGACAGGCTTTCCAGCCTGTCGCTTTTTGTGGGCAGGCGACGACAATGCCGCCGCCCGTACCCGTTGCGCGGCTTTGGATTGCGGCGGCTTGACGCCGCTTTAGGCAACGGACGAGCAGTTGCGCTACGGTAGGACATGCGCTTGACGCTTGCCTGTGGGCAACTGGCAAGCAGTTGCCCTACGGTAGGACATGTGCTTGACACTTGTCCCTGGGCAACGGA
>DAOTWV010000174.1:0-2580 GCA_034435695.1 Anaerolineales bacterium
TGGGGGTGCATGCAAAATATGCAGGTCGTTTTCTCATCTGGCGACTGGAAGTCGCAGCAACATTTGCGAAACCTGCCTGCGCAGGTTAGTAACCGGTCGCCGGAGGGCGACTTTGCAAATGTCGGCGCAGATTCATCTGCCGCTTTCTACAACATTTGCTTGCACTCCCCTGAGACCCCGCATTTGCACAAACCCATCACTTGCGGTATAAACAGCAGTGCTGCTGTTCTCTCACCCATCCTCACACGGGTGAGGGGATACTTACTCACCACAACTACTTGCAAATTTCCTCCACCTACATCGAGGCACACGCATGGAACAAACCCCGACTCAAACTGTCCCCCAGACAGAAACCCCTTTTATCGTTGGTATCCGTTTTCACCGCATTGGAAAAATCTACCACTTCGACGCCAGCGGCTTCCGCGATTTGCAGCCCGGCGAATTCGTGATTGTCAAAACACGCCGCGGGCGGCAACTCGGCGAAGTGGTCAAGACCTTCCCCGATGCGCCTCCAGAGCCGCCGCGCGATAGCACCTGGGTGCCGGTAGAACGCCGTGCCACCCCTCGCGACCTTGTGCTGCGCCAAATCTGGCAGAAAAAAGAACTGGAAGTCACCATCGCCTGCCGGGACAAGGCGCACGAACTGGGGCTGCGGGATGTCAAAATCGTGGCATCGGAATTCAGTTTCGATGGCGCGCTGCTCACCATCCTGTACAGCACCGAGAGCGGCAACAAAGTCAACCTGAACGCGTTGCAAAAAGCCATGCAGCGCCTCTACCCCAAAGCCTCCGTGGAGATGCGACAGATTGGGCCGCGGGATGTGGCCAAAATTCTGGGCGGCATGGGAGCCTGCGGCATCGAATCGCGGTGCTGCTCCACCTTCCTGACCGAATTCAGCCCGGTTTCCATCAAGATGGCCAAAGCCCAGGGCATTTCGCTTTCCCCCAGCGAAATCACCGGCATGTGCGGCCGCCTGCGCTGCTGCCTGGTGTACGAATACGAGCAGTACGCCGAAGCCCGCAAGACCCTGCCCAAGCGCAAGAAGCGCGTCGTCACGCCGATGGGCGAAGGCAAGGTAGTGGATGTCTTCCCGCTCAAGCAATCCGTCATCGTGCAACTTTTCGAAAGCGGCGAGCGCCATGAGTTTCTCAAGCACGAGTTGCAGCCCTGGGATGAACTCGAAGCCCTGCGCCGCAAGGCCGAGGCCCCCTGTGACCGGCACGAAAACGGGGAGTGTGACTGCGGGAAGGCCGCGCCAGCCCAAAATGCCGATTCCACCCCCGAGGAACAGCACCCCCCTGAAACATCCGCGCCAGACTCCCCCATAGCGGCCGCGTCCCCTCAGGAGGAATCCACATCCGATACCGCCGAAACCGCTCAAAGGGAGAACCGTCCCAGGCGCGCCTCTCGCCGCCGGCGTTCCCGCCGCAAATCCCGCCGTTCCTGAAAGGAGCCATCGATGCCCGATTTTCTCACCGCCGCCCAGGAATTGTTCTCTTACACCCGCGACCTGCGCCGCGACTTCCACATGCACCCCGAACTGGGATTCAAGGAAGTGCGCACTGCCGGCATCGTGGCGCGTGAATTGCGCGCCCTGGGGCTGGAAGTCTCCACCGGCGTGGCCGAAACCGGCGTGGTAGCCCTGCTGGAAGGCGCGCATCCCGGCCCCACCGTGCTGGTGCGCTGCGATATGGACGCCCTGCCCGTGACCGAAGAGACCGGTGCGCCCTACGCCTCGCAAACCGAGGGGCTGATGCACGCCTGCGGCCACGATGGACACACCGCCATTGCCCTGACGGTCGCCCGCCTGCTGCACGCCCATCGCGAGGAACTGCATGGCACGGTCAAACTGGTCTTCCAGCCGGCGGAGGAAGGGCTGGGCGGCGCGCCGCGCATGATTGCCGACGGCGTGCTCGAAAACCCGCGTCCCGATTACACGTTGGCGCTGCACCTGTGGAATTCCGCCCCGCTGGGCTGGATTGGCGTCGCCCCTGGGCCAGTGATGGCTGCTGCCGAGTTCTTCAACGTGCGCATCTTCGGCAGGGGCGGGCACGGCGCCATCCCGCACCTGGCCGTAGACCCGGTGCTGGCCGCCGCGCAGGTGGTCAGCGCGCTGCAAAGCGTGGTGGCGCGCAACGTCTCGCCGCAGAAGACGGCGGTGGTCAGCGTCACCCACCTGGAAGCCGGCGAGACGTTCAACGTCATCCCGCCGGAGGCCTTCCTGGAGGGCACCATCCGCACCTTCGAGCCGGAAGTGCGTGAAACCGTGCTGCGCCGCTTCCGTGAAGTGGTGGAGGGCGTCTCAGCAGCGATGGGCTGCCGCGCCGAAATCGAAATGGTGGACATCACCCCGGCGGTGGTCAACGACCCGCAGGTCACCGCCCGTGTGCAGCAGGCCGCCCGCCGGCTGTTCCCGGAGGCCGCCCTGGCAACCGACTACGCCACCATGGGTTCCGAAGACATGGCCTTCATGATGCAAGAGGTGCCGGGATGCTACTTCTTCGTCGGCTCGGCCAACGAGGCCGAAGGGCTGAACGCCCCGCACCACCATCCGCGCTTCGATTTCGACGAGCGCGCCTT
>DAOTWV010000175.1:0-2562 GCA_034435695.1 Anaerolineales bacterium
GGGCCAATGCCGCCCTGGAACGCGCCATGCAGGCCGCGCAGCAGGCTGGCGCCCGCCGCGTCGTGCGCCTGGCCGTGAGCATCGCCGCACACTCGGCGCTCATGCAGCCCGCCCAACAGGCATTCAACCAGGCAGTCGATGCCGCGCCACTGCAACCCCCACGGCACACCGTCGTCGGGAACGTAACGGCGCGTCCGATACATTCCCTGGAAGAAATACGCGCCGACCTGCAGGCACAACTGACCAGCCGCGTGCGCTGGACAGAAAGCATCACCTGGATAGCCGCCCAGGGTGTGGATACCTTCATCGAACTGGGAAGCGGAAATGTCCTCAGCGGGCTGGTACGCCGCATCTACCGTAAGGCGGCGCGCCATGCGCTGGGGGAACCTCAGGATTTTGCAGCCTTTGCGGTATAATTGCCCCGCGTTGTGACGACGGGCACAAAACCCACTCGAAAGGAAATTCCCATGAACGCTACGCTCTCACTGGAAAACAAAATCGCCCTCGTAACTGGCGCATCCCGCGGCATTGGCCGCGCCATCGCTCTGGAACTGGCCGCCCGCGGCGCGGCGGTAGTGGTCAACTATCACCGCTCAGCCGAGGCCGCCGAAGAAGTAGCCGCCGAGATTCGCAGCAACGGCGGCACGGCGGAAGTCTTTCAGGCGGATGTATCCGATTTTCAGCAGGCCCAGGCGCTGGTAAAATTCACCATCGAAACCCTGGGCGGGCTGCACATCCTGGTCAACAACGCAGGCATCACGCGCGATAAACTCATCATGATGATGCGTGAGGAAGATTGGGATGTCGTCCAAAACACCAACCTGAAAAGCACCTTCAACTGTACCAAGGCTGCCATCCGCCACATGATGCGCAAACGCTACGGCCGCATCATCAACATCTCGTCGGTGGCGGGGCAAATGGGCAACCCTGGGCAGACCAACTACTCCGCCTCTAAGGCCGGGCAAATTGGCTTTACCAAAGCGCTGGCACGCGAAGTAGCCGTGCGCAACATCACCGTGAATGCAATCGCTGCGGGCTACATCGAAACCGATATCTGGGCCAATGTCTCTGAAGAAGCCCGACAGGCCGTCCTGGGGATGATTCCCCTGGGGCGCAAAGGGCAACCGGAAGAAATCGCTTACGCGGTGGCCTTTCTGGCCTCCGACCAGGCCGCGTACATCACAGGCCAGGTACTTGGCGTGGACGGCGGCATGGCCATGTTCTAGTGCCGGCCACCAACTTGCACAGGAGAACGACCAAACCATGACAGAGGAAATGCTTCGCCCTGCCGGAAAAACCACCATCGCCCCCAATGTTCTGCTCACTATCGTGCGATTGACTGCCGAGCAAACCCCTGGCGTGCGCCACCTCAGCCCTGTACCAGGCGGCGTCAACCGGCTCTTCCAGCGCGGTCATGGCGATGGCATCCGCCTCGAAGTCGAAAATGAGCGCGTCTACGCCGACATTTACCTGGTGCTGGAACCGGATGTCAACATCCGCCGGGTAAGCCGGGAAGTACAAAAGCGTGTGGCGCGTGCCATCTCGGAAATGGTCGGCATGGAAGTTGGACGCGTCAACATCCACATCGAAGATATTGCCTACAACGGAGAAAGCAAGACCCCAACCACCGCATCAGAGCAATAACCCTCGCTGGACAGGCGCGCGCGTGCCTGTCCAGCAGATTTTGGAAACGGTACATTACCTATGAAACAACGCACACAGGCGCGCAGCCTGGCTTTGCAAGCCCTGTACGAATATGATTTGAGCGGCCACCCTGTCGGGGAAGCCCTGCAACACCGTCTTGAAGAACACCGCCTGGGCGACAAATACGCTGCTTTTGCCCTGCAAATTGTGCAGGGTGTGCATCAGTGGCGTGAAAAACTCGATTTTTTCATTGCACAGTACGCCCCTGAGTGGCCGCTGGAACAGGTAGCCCCCATAGACCGAAACCTGCTGCGCATCGCCCTGTGGGAAATGGTCATCCACGACGACACCCCAACCAAAGTCGCCATCAACGAAGCCGTGGAACTGGCAAAACACTTCGGCTCCGACAGTACCCCGCGGTTCGTCAACGGCGTATTGGGAACCCTCACAGAACATCTCTCAGAAATCAAACAACAACTAGGCCGCTAACATGGAATTTCTTGGCGTAGGCCCTCTCGAACTGGTTTTCTTTTTACTCATCGCCCTGATTTTGTTCGGCCCCGACGATATGGTCAAAGCCGGACGCACCATCGGGCGTTTTTTGCGCCGCGTGATACTCTCCGAAGAATGGCGCGCCTTCAACCAGGGGTTGCGCGAACTGCGTCAACTGCCCACCAACCTGATGCGCGAAGCCGGACTGGAAGAGGATGCCATGAAAGACCTCGAAAAGGTCATGCGCGAGCCATTCGAAAAAAGTCAAGCCCTGATGCAAGACCTGACGCGCGAGTTCAACACTGGCCTGACGGGAACGACACCGGGCAATACACGCCCAACGAACCCCAACGCAGCCTACGGCTCCTGGGCAGGGGCTGCCCCCAACCCGGCCAAAAACGTCCAAAGCCCTCCGCCTGCAGCGGA
>DAOTWV010000176.1:0-4439 GCA_034435695.1 Anaerolineales bacterium
CGCTTGCGAGTCCAGAACCAGGTGGCCTCGCTGCTGAAGTGATGCGAATACCACTGATGGTTTTCCTCGGCGTGGGCTGTGGCGGGGTACCAGGCGGGCACGGTGGCGGTATCGGTTGGCGTACCGTCCAGCGTGGAGATGCGCGTGCCGCCGCCGTCGGTGTGCAGCCAGTACACGTTTTCGTCGGTGTACTTCTCGAAAATCCCTTTCAGGCCGCAGGCAGAGCACAGAGTCAGCCAGTTGCTCATATCGCTGGCGTGCAGCGATGCCAGGTAGTCGCCGCGGAATTTTTCGCCGTAGAACACCACGGCCTCGCCCGGCTCGAAGCGCGTGTCGCTATCGCCCTCGAACAGGTAAGCCACATCCCGTCCCTGGTTGCTCATGCGGAAATCGGCCGGATTGATGCTATCCACCGGCATCCCGGCGGCCTGCAGGTCGGCATAGGTCAGGCGGTAGAGGCCGTCTTGGGTGACGGAGATGCGGTAAGCGGTGGAGGTGACGGAGGGGGAGGCGGCCCGAATGGGTGCGCCCGCACCCCGCCAGGCGGTGCCCTGCCCGTAGTTGGTCAGCGTGGATTTCAGGCTGGCTTCCAGGGGGCTGCCGTCAACCTGGGGGCGCGCGTCACCCTGGGGGGCGGCTGCGCCGCCCGCAAAGCGCAGGCGTACCTGCACCTGCGGGAACCAGGTCAGCGTACCGTAGCGGTACTGGAAGGGGAAGACTTCCACGCGCACCACGCGCTGGTCGCGCACCCAGGCTTCCCCGGCGATGCGGGCGATGGCGGGCGGGTAAACCTGTCCGGCGCTCAGACGGGCGGATGCGGCGCGCCATGCGCCGGGCTGCAGGTCATCCGTCAACGCGGCGGGCTGCGGGGCGAGAGGCAGGCTGTAGCGCCCTTTGAGGGTTTTGCCCTGTGCAGATACGATTTCCAGGCTCACCGCGCCCTGCGGCGGCACGGCCACCAGCCGGGTGTACACCGGCAACTGCGGGTAGCCGGGTTCGCTGCTGCGTGCGGCCTCCGGGACGCTCAAGTGCCACGCGCCATCGGCCTGGCTTTCCAGGCGGTAGGCGGGCGTCTCGAAGGTGAGCGTCAGGCCGGTGGATGGTGTGGCTGCCGGCGGCGTTGCCGCCGCGCCGGGCTGGAGCGGTGCAATCAGGGTGAGCAGGAGCACGAGTGTGAACAGGGTACGTTTCATGCGGGGGTTCTCCTTTGGCCGGAAGGGTGTGATTCTGGTTGCGGGGGAAAAACGGCAACCACTGTGTGGTTTTGCCGACGGCAGACGGTTGGAAAGCCCGGCATTCGGCTTTGGCTGTAGTGCAGTAGGGTGAAGTTTCTGTAGGACAAGGCGCAGCCTTGTCCTACGGGCCGTGGCCGGGGCATTTTTTTATAGCCTCAATTGGCTTGGAACGGCCTTTCAGGGGCTGTGCGGTGCCAGCCGGATTGCTCTGGCTTTGGCTCTTGTTGTATGCAGTGATGTTAGATTTGTGTAGGACAAGGCTCAGCCTTGTCCGGCGCAGCCTTGTCCTACGGGCTGGGGCATTTTTTATAGCCTCAATTGGCTTGGAGCGGCCTTTCAGGGGCTGTGCGGTGCCAGTCGGATTGCTCCGGCTTCAGCGCACGGTCAGGCGGGTGTACACGGCCTGGCTGTTCCCGTCCATGTCGGTGATGATGAAGCCGACCAGGTATTCGCCCTGGGCGGCGTAAAGTTCCTCCCATCGGAAGGGCTGCTCGCCGAAGGTGAAGGTGTCCCCTTCCTGGTAGGTGACCTGCTGGACGCGGCCGCTGCTATCCAGGTCGAGCCATTTTTCGAGGATGGTGAAGGTATCTCCGGGCTGGGGGGTAATTTCACGCGGCGCGGCACTGTCGGCGCTGCCCACGAAGCCAAAGACCTGCACCAGATGTCCATTCTGGAAGTAGAGGCGGGCGTTCAGGCGTTCTCCGCTTTGGGCGAAGGTGTAGATACCGTCCACGGCGTAAACGGCTTCATCGGGGTTTGCGCCGTAATCCATGGGGTTGAAGAGGGCTACGCTGGACTGGCTGCCATCCGTTATGGCGAAAACGGTGGGGTCCCAGGAGAAATTCAGGGTAAACTTTTCGGATGTCGGCCAGTGGGGATAGGTGACGCCGCCTACTTCGCGGCTTTCGGGGCTTTCCAGGTAATCGGTATCGGCCACGAAGATGCTGTTGGCCTGTGGGTCGTAGTACCCTGCAAACCAGTACACGTAGCCGATGTTTTGTCCGCTAATCTGGATACTCAATTGTACAGGCTGCCCAGGCGCGGTGCTCTCCCTGGATAGGGTAATCGTGCTGGTCTGGAATTGCCCACCGCCAGGGGTTCGGGCAGGGGAATCCGGTGCGGGGATGGCGGCCTGGCGGCTGTTCGGGCGGAAAGTCTGGTTGCTGTAGTGGAAAGCCAGGAAATCATCCCACAGGGAATTTTGGGCGAAGCGCGCCGCGATGCTGGTGTAGGATTGCGGGCCGGAGTACGGTGAGCGGTACAGGGTGGAATTGGGGAAGTAGATGGCGATGCCGGTTGCGCCGCGTTTGCCGGTGCCGTGTTTTTCCGCAATCACGGTTTGCTGGATGTTCTGCAAGAGCGCCTGCCCGCTTTGTTGCAAGGCGGGGTCCCGCTCCTCGCGCAGCAGGATGCTGACGAAGTTGCCCAGGTCAATGTAGGCCGGCGGCACTTTGCGGCCAAAGACGCTGGTGAAGGATTGGGCGTAGTTGCGCGCGCTGGCAATGGTTGCCTGGTCTACGTTTTGGAGTTGGTAGGCGAAATCGTTCAGGCTTTGCAGCAAGGCATTGGTTTGTGAAAGGTCTACCACCGAAAGGGTGGTATCGCGTACCATCTGACGCGCCAGGTCGCTGGCGCTGACATTGCTTGCGCCAAACAGGCCGCCCAGCGGAGACCCCTGTCGCAGCAGGTCGGCGCGGGCGCGGGCATCGACGATGCGCTGGTCATCCTGGATATAACTCTGCACCACCAGTTTGCTCAGGTCGGCGGGGGACATGCCGGGGTTATCCACCAGCGCCTGCAGGAAGCCGGTATACGCCCACCCGAGGGCCGGTTCGGTCTCTTCGGAGGCGATGAAATAATGGGCGTGCGGGGCGAGGGCGCTCATCACCTCGACCTGCGCCATCAGACAGGCATCCATTCCGATGATGTCGAATTGCTGGATATTACTTTGCTGGCGGATTTGTCCCAGGGCGTTATCCAGTTCGTCCAGGTAGATGGCGCTGCCCAGGCGGGAAGCCAGCGGAGCGGGGTTGGTTTCGCCGCTGCTGGTGGGGTCTGTCCAGCCGCCGGGCCAGCCCATGCCGTGGTCGGAGAGAATCAGCACGTAGTGGTCGGCGGGGAAGGTTTCGGCCGCCCAGGTGACGAAATCCACCAGCGATTGGGCGTTGGACATATCCACCTCGCCCAGGTCGGCCAGCATTTTGGAGTTGACCGTTTCCAGGTCGTTATCGCGGGTGATGTAGTAGCGGCGCGCCGAAGTCCAGTTGCCGTCCCCGCTGTAGGCGCCGCGGTAGCGGTCTACCTGAGCGACGATGTGTACCTGGTCGCTGGAGCCGACGCGCTCGGCTTCGTTCAGGTCGAGGTAGATATCGTGTTCGAGCACCTGGTCGTCGGCGTCCTGGTAGAGCATCACCAGCCAGGTTTCGCCGTTGTTGCTGGCCGGCGGGGGCGTGAAATCCTGTACGGCTGTGGGCTGAGGGGCGGCGGGCTGCTGCGCGGCCTGGTTGGACGGTGGAGCAGATTGCTGGGTGCCGCTCGAATCGCTGCCGCCGCCCAGCATTTGCAGCACGAAGTAGCCCACGATGAGCAGGATGAGCAGCCAGGGAGGCAGGCGTACGCCTCTGCCGCCGCCTCCGGACGGGGAATCGCCCAGGGGCGGCATGCCGCCTCCGCCACTGCCACTGCCGCCGCGCGGCCGCCGTCGGTGCGGGGCTTCAGCGCGGCCTTGCGGCCCGTCGCCGCGGCGGCGACGGCGCACGGTGACGTTATCGTCTCGATTGGGAGCAAAAATTTGGGTTGTCATCGGGTTTCCTCCTTGTTTTCCCGCAGGTCACAGCATTGGGCCAGGGAAGGGCATTGCCCTTCCCTGCATGGGAGCACTAAAGATATGTTGGTCAGTAGAACGCTGATGACGCTGGTGCCGCTGATATCCGCTGGTTATGTTGGTTTTTGCCGCTTCGTTGGCTGTATCTGCGAGAATCTGCGTCAAATCTGCGGTATCTGCGTTCCGTTGTGTCAGGCCATACCGCGATTCACCAACAACGTTTTAGTACTCCCGTAACAACTCAGCCACCCACGCCCAACGATAAATCGTCGGGCTGAGCGGCCAAAGCCGGATCAATCCGGCTGGCGCCCTGCAGTCGGGTTTCCCCGACTTTGGTGTCCTCAGCCGGGGGAATTGATTCCCCGGCGGGTGGGCTGAGC
>DAOTWV010000177.1:0-1522 GCA_034435695.1 Anaerolineales bacterium
TACTAACCTGCGCAGGCAGGTTTCGCAAATGTTGCTGCGACTTCCAGTCGCCAGATGAGAAAACGACCTGCATATTTTGCATGCACCCCCAGGGGCAGACAATGCCTGCCTCGCGCCCCATCAGGTGCGGTACAATAGCGGGCAGTTTTACTCCTGCACACCTCATCAATTACCCATGACCAAAACAACCCGTATCACTCGTTTCGCTGGCTTTTTCCTGGCCTCCGCCGCGCTGGGGGCGCTGAACGGCGTCCTTTCCGCCGGTTTTCTGTACCTGCTGAAGCATCTCACACTGATGGTTTGGGAGCGCTGGGCGGTTGCCTGGCCGGTGCAGGCGCTTGCCCTCACGCTGTCGGGCGGCCTGCTGGTCGGTCTGGGACGGCGCTACCTGGGCGACCATCCCCGTCCGTTCATGGAAGCCATGCAGGCGGCCCGCGCCTCGGGACGCATGGAATACCGTCACCTGCCGCATGGCATGCTCAACGCCACCGTATCCCTGGTCTTCGGTGCCAGTCTGGGGCCAGAGGCGGCCATCATGGACCTGCTGGGCGGGTTGAGTACCTGGGTGGGAGACCAGTTACGGGCGCTGCGCCTGCGCTGGGGGCTGGAACCGCCAGCCGGGCAGCGCGGCCGCCGCGCCTGGCTGGCGCGGCATTGGGGCGGCGGCGTCTCCGTGACGGCCGGTTTGCTGGCGGCTGTTCCGGTTTTCCGCGCCACCTTCCACGGCGGATTCCTGCCCTTGCCGGCGGATGCCTTCACCTGGCGGCTGGCGCTTTGGGGGCTGCCCGCAGGCATCATCGGCGGGTTGGCAGGGGCGATGTACACCTTCTGGATGCGCTGGCAAAGGCGGGTTCTCTCCCCCCTGGCGGAGCGCCCGGTGGCAAGCGGTCTGCTGGGCGGGCTTGCGCTCGGCGCGACGGCTACCTTTCTGCCGCTGGTACTCTTTTCCGGGCAAATGCAACTGGCCGAAACCATGCAGCAGGCCGCCAGCCTGGGAATCGCAGTGCTGCTTTTGACAGGGGTAAGCAAACTCTTTTTGACGGCTTTCCTGCTGAATACCGGCTGGAAGGGCGGGCAAATCCTACCCATTCTGTTCAGCAGCGCCGCCCTGGGGCTGAGCGCCAGCCTGCTGTGGCCGGCATTCCCGCCCGCGGCTGCGGTGGTGGGCAGCATGGCCGCGGCCACCACGATAGCACTCAACAACCCCCTGTTCGCGTTTTTGACCATTCTGGCGCTCTTCCCGCTCACCTCCCTGCCGGTTTCCCTGCCTGCCTTTGGCGTTGGGCTGTTGATGCAGCGCGGCCTGGCCGACCTTCCCCAACGCGCGGTGAACGGGGCTGTCCCCCTGCCCGTGCCCGGCGAAGGGGATTAAAAAGAGAGGCACCACGGGGTATGCACCACTCGCACACAGGGACGGATAGAAAATCCCCGTGCCGAATTGCCGCCCCGCGGCTGGAAATTCCCGATATGGGCCAATTCATCCGCAGATTACGCCGACAGAGCAGAAAAAATCCGCGCAATC
>DAOTWV010000178.1:0-4757 GCA_034435695.1 Anaerolineales bacterium
GCTGGTTGTGTTGGTTTTCGCCGCTCCGTTGGCCGTATCTGCGAGAATCTGCGTCAAATCTGCGGTATCTGCGTTCCGTTGTGCCAGGCCATACCGCGATTTACCAACAACGTTTTCGCTCTCCCTGCACCCTCTGGCAACTTGCGTCTTCATGTAAGCGCGGTACAATGGTACTGCCCTGCTTTTGACGTTTTTTTGCCCCAGTACAGTGTAGCGTAACAAAGCGGGCCGCCTGAGGCGGTTCGTGTTTCGGCGTGGGTACCCTTTTGGTTGTGTACAGGAGCGCATTTCCAATGAGTGAGTCTGGTCTCAAACCCAAACCTTTACAGTGGAATTCCGACCCTACGGTAGGATACACCGTTGTGCGGCGGCCTGATGGAGGAATGCACTTTACCTTTGTTCGGCTGGACGCGCATACACTGGAGCACTGGCGAAACTTTGCCCTGGCGCATTTGTTGGACTCCGACCGCTTGACCCGCAACTTGTATGATTTGCGGCTGGTACGAGATGTCCCGGACGATGCCATTCGTTACGCACTGGAATTGAATAACGACCCCTCCGCGCGCAATATCCGTCTGGCTGTGGTGGTTTCGAGCGAAGCCGTCATGGAAGCGATGGAGCGCATAGCCGCTCTGACGCCTGGCGGGGGAGTAGAGATGCGCATTTTTTTGAACATGGAAGAGGCTGAAGCATGGTTGAGCGCGCCACTGACAAAACTCACCTGAAGACCCTCCTGCCAGAACTGGGTGCCCGCACCTACCTGATGGGCATCCTCAACCTTACGCCAGATAGTTTCTCCGGCGACGGACTGGCCGGCAACCCCGACCCGGTGGTGGCGGCGCTGGAGCAGGCAGAAGCGTTTTTGCGAGAGGGCGCCGACATCCTGGATATCGGCGGGGAATCCACCCGCCCTGGGGCGCAGCCCGTCTCCGTGGAGGAGGAGCGCGCCCGCGTGGAGCCGGTCATCCGCACACTGGCGCGGGCTTTCCCGAAGGCGGTCATCTCCGTGGATACGTACAAAGCCGCGGTGGCAGAAGCCGCCCTGCAAGCCGGTGCACACCTGGTCAACGATGTGTGGGGCCTGCGCGCCGACCCGGAGATGGGCGCGGTGGCGGCGCGTTATGGTGCCCCTGTCATCCTGATGCATAATCGCAGCACGCCCAACAACGCCGAAGTGCGTGAACGTCTGGGCGGGCGCTATGTGGGTGTGGCCTACGAAAATCTGTTGGAAGAAGTCAAAGCCGAATTGCTGGAGAGCGTTGCCCTGGCACAGCAGGCTGGCATTCCGGATGGCGACATCATTCTGGACCCCGGCATCGGGTTTGGCAAGACGGTGGAGCAAAACCTGGAACTGGTCAACCGCCTGGACGAAATCCGCGCCCTGGGGTATCCCGTCTTGCTTGGTCCCTCGCGCAAGTCCTTCATCGGCTACACCCTCGATTTGCCCCCCGACCAGCGCGTGGAGGGTACCGCGGCGGCGGTGTGCGTGGGTATCGTGCGCGGTGCAGACATCGTGCGCGTCCACGACGTGCGCGCCATGAGCCGTGTTGTGCGTATGACGGATGCCATTTTGGGAAGGACGATGGACGGCAGACGGTAGACGGTACCACGTACTACGTATCACGTACCACGTACCATGTACCACGTACCATGTACAACGTATCACGTACCCCGTACCCTGTACCCTGTACCCCGTACCCTGTACCCGACTAACAGACCAGAAGACTAGAAGACTAGAAGACCAAAAGACTAGAAGACTACCCGACTAACAAGGAGCCCCTATGAGCCAAGACTACTTCAAAACCCGTGACATCCTCAAAACCTCACACGGCGAGTACGTCATTTACCGTCTCGACCGCCTGGAAGCCCAGGGATTGACGACCCTTTCCAAACTGCCGTTCTCCATCCGCGTCATGCTGGAAGGCGTGCTGCGGCAGTGCAACGAAAAAGAAATCACCCAACAGGATGTGCGCAACCTGGCGGCGTGGCAGGCGCGCGGCGAACGCAAGAGCATGCCTTACCGCCCCGGCCGCGTGGTGATGCAGGACTTTACCGGCGTCCCCGCAGTGGTAGACCTGGCTGCCATGCGCTCTGCGATGGCGCGCCTGGGCGGCGACCCGAAGAAAATCAACCCCGTCGTGCCCGTAGACCTGGTGATTGACCACTCCGTCCAGGTGGATTTCTTCGCCAGCCCGGATGCCTTGCAGCGCAACGCCGAACTGGAATTCCACCGCAACCGCGAGCGCTACCAGTTCCTGCACTGGGGGCAGAAAGCCTTCGATAACTTCCGTGTTGTGCCGCCGGCCACCGGCATCATCCACCAGGTCAACCTGGAATACCTGGCGCAGGTAGTCCTGGCGAAGGAAGAAGACGGCCAGATGGTGGCCTACCCCGATACGCTGGTGGGCACCGATTCGCACACCGTGATGATTAACGGCCTGGGCGTTGTCGGCTGGGGTGTGGGCGGCATCGAGGCCGAAGCCGCCATCCTCGGGCAGCCCATCGACATGCTGACCCCCGATGTGGTAGGCTTCAAACTGTACGGCCAGTTGCGGGAAGGCATCACCGCCACCGACCTGGTGCTGACCATCGTGCAGATGCTGCGCCAGAAGGGCGTGGTGGGCAAATTCGTGGAATTCTACGGCCCCGGCCTGGATGCCCTCAGCCTGCCCGACCGCGCCACGATTGCCAACATGGCCCCCGAATACGGCGCCACCATGGGCTTCTTCCCGGTGGACGAGGAAACACTGCGCTACCTGCGGTTGACCGGCCGCCCCGAAAGCGTGGTGGAACGCGTCGAAGCGTACACCAAAGCCCAGGGTTTGTTCCGCACGCCCGATACCCCCGACCCCGAATACACCGATACCCTGGAACTCGACCTGGGCACGGTGGAACCCAGCCTGGCTGGTCCCAAACGCCCGCAAGACCGCATTCCTCTCTCGCAAATGAAGGATGCCTTCCACAAGGCGCTGCAGGCCCCGGTGCGCGAGCGCGGCTTTGCCCTCTCGCCGGAACGCATGCAGGCCAAATCGGTGGTGGGCACCAACGGCAGCAGCGCTGAAATGGGGCATGGCGCGGTCGTGATTGCAGCCATCACCTCCTGCACCAACACATCCAACCCCTCCGTCATGCTGGGCGCCGGCCTGGTAGCGAAGAAAGCCGCCGAGCGCGGGTTGAAAGTCAAACCCTACGTCAAAACCAGCCTGGCCCCCGGTTCGCGCGTCGTCACTGAGTATTTGACCAAGGCCGGTCTCATCGAACCGCTGGCGGAACTGGGCTTCAACGTGGTGGGCTACGGTTGCACCACCTGCATCGGGAACTCCGGCCCGCTGCCCGGCAAGGTTGTGGAAGCCATCCAGAGCGCCGACCTGATAGCCGCAGCGGTGCTTTCGGGCAACCGCAACTTTGAAGGGCGCGTCAGCCCGCACGTGCAGGCCAATTACCTGGCCTCGCCGCCGCTGGTGGTGGCCTACGCCCTGGCCGGTACGGTGGACATTGACCTGCACAACGACCCCATCGGCACCGACCGCGACGGCAACCCCGTGTACCTGCGCGACATTTGGCCGACCACTGCCGAAGTGATGGAGGCCATCCGCCAGAGCG
Organism: Anaerolineales bacterium; assembly: GCA_034435695.1. GTDB lineage: Bacteria > Chloroflexota > Anaerolineae > Anaerolineales > DRKV01 > DRKV01. The sequence goes on from DAOTWV010000178.1 coordinate 3,604, forward strand.
TGGATGCCGACATGTTCCGCGAGCAATATGCCAATGTGTTCACCGGCAACGAGATGTGGAACACCATCCCCAGCCCCGAAGGCGACCTGTACGCATGGGATGAAGCATCCACCTACATTCAGGAACCGCCCTTCTTCCTTGACCTGACTCTGGATATCCCCGATATTCAGGAGATTCACGGCGCACGCGTACTGGCGCTGCTGGGCGATTCGATTACCACAGACCACATTTCACCCGCAGGCGCCATCCCGGTGGACAGCCCCGCGGGGCGCTATCTCATCGAGAACGGCGTGGAACCGCGCGAATTCAACTCCTTTGGTTCGCGGCGCGGCAACGACCGGGTGATGACGCGCGGCACCTTTGGCAACATCCGCCTGAAGAACCGCCTGGTGCCGGGTGTGGAAGGCGGCTACACGCGCCACTTCCCGGATGGTGAGCAGATGTCCATCTATGATGCGGCTATGAAGTACAAACAGGAAGGCACGCCGTTGGTGGTGCTGGCCGGCAAGGAATACGGCACTGGCTCCAGCCGTGACTGGGCTGCCAAAGGCACACTGCTGTTGGGCGTCAAGGCTGTGATTGCCGAATCCTACGAGCGCATCCACCGCTCCAACCTGGTGGGCATGGGCGTTTTGCCGCTGCAATTCGTGAACGGGCAAAATGCCGAGGCCCTCGGCCTGAACGGTGAGGAGACCTTCGACATCACCGGCCTGAGCAACGATTTGCAGCCGGGCAGCCGCGTACAGGTCACTGCACACAAAGCGGATGGTTCCAGCGTGCAGTTTGAAGCCCTGGTGCGCCTGGATACGCCCATCGAAGTGGAATACTATCGTAACGGCGGCATCCTGCACACTGTGCTGCGCAACATGGCACGCGGCTAAGGTGGAATAATCACCGTAAAAGACAGGTGCGTCATCTGTGTGGCGCACCTGTTTTGCTTTCCATGCTGCGCGGTAACAACTCAGCCACCCACGCCCAACGATAAATCGTTGGGCTGCTCGGCCAAAGCCGGAACAATCCGGCTGGCACCATGCAGTCGGGTTTACCCGACTTTGGTGTCCTTAGCCGGGGAATTGATTCCCCGGCGGGTGGGCTGAGCAGGTACCGTAACTGTTTCTTAGACAACTGGCATCGTGCCAGATGGCCTATCAATC
>DAOTWV010000179.1:0-6230 GCA_034435695.1 Anaerolineales bacterium
TTTTAGTACTTCCTCAGATGAGGTCTCTCGTCCTGTTCTCCAAAGGAGGTGCGCCATGCGATTGAAAGTTACGGCCACGCAAATGGATGCCGCGCCCGCGCCGCTGGAAGAACGTCTGCGCCGCGCGGAGGCACTGGTAACACGGGGGGTTCAGGAAGGCAGCCGTATCGTGGTATTACCGGAGTTGTTCAACCTGGGGTACGCTTACACGCCGGAGAATTACCGCCGCGCGGAGGTGGCCGATGGGCGTACCGTCACCTGGATGCGGGAAACGGCTGCCCGCTATGAGGTGTATCTGGCCGGCACGCTCCTGGTGCGCGAGCAGGGGGAAATTTTCAACCGCTTGCTGCTGGTATCCCCCGCAGGCCAGACATGGCACTACGACAAGACGTACCCCTGGGGCTGGGAACGTGCCTATTTCCGCGGTGTCCCTGGCATCACCGTGGCCGAAACCCCGCTGGGACGCATCGGGATGCTGATTTGCTGGGATGTGGCGCACCCCGCGCTGTGGCGGCAGTATGCCGGGAAGGTGGATTGGATGCTTATCAGCAGTTGCCCACCGGATGTGAGCACCGCCCGCTACCACCTGCCCGATGGGCACACCGTCACCCTGCAGGATTTGGGCGCGCTGCTCAAGAGGGTGTACAATACGGGGCAATACGTTTTCGGCGAGAATATCCGTGCCCAGGCGGCCTGGCTGGGCGTTCCGGCGGTGTTCAGCACCGGCTGCGGACAGGTGGAAACGCCCCTGCCGAACCCGCGCGGCTCGCTGCTGTCGCTGGGCAGTCTGCGGCCAGGGTTGTGGCGTCACCTGCGGCAGGCGGATGCCATTCGGATGCAGGCCGACCTGGTGGGAGGCTGCCGCATTTTCCGGGGCGCGGAATCCCCGCTGGAGGCCGCACCCGAAGAGGGCGAGACGGCGCTCACGGGGGAGATTCATCTCCCGGAAACGCCGCCCACCCCAAAGGGAGTCCAGCCCCGGCCAGGCATCCCGTGGATGGCGTACTTCAGTTCGGATACCCTGCTGCCTGCGCTGACGGCGGGCGTGTATCGCAGGAACAAGGCGTAGAAAGGAGCGCGCATGTCACAAATCATCATCGAAGAATTCCACAGCCGGGCGCTGGAGGGCAATCCGCTGGGCGACCCCGTTGTGCGGCGCGTGCCGGTTTACCTGCCGGATGGCTACGAAACGGGCGACCAGCGTTATCCCAGCGTGTACCTGCTGGCCGGTTTCACCGGGCGCGGGTTGAAGATGCTCAACGATTCGCTGTGGGACGAGAACATGCCCCAGCGCCTGGACCGGCTGATGCGCAGCGGCGCGGTGCGCCCCATGATTGTCGTCATGCCGGATGCCAGTACGCGCTATGGCGGTTCGCAGTACCGCAATTCCAGCGCCACGGGCAACTACGAAGACCACATTCTGGAACTGGTGGACTGGATTGACGCCAGATACCGCACCATTCCCGACCGCAATTTTCGCGGCGTAGCGGGCAAGTCATCCGGCGGGTACGGGGCGACCTGGCTGGGGATGCACCACCCGGATGTCTTTGGGCTGGTGGCCGACCACAGCGGCGACAAGTACTTCGAGTTGTGCTACAAGCCCGATTTCCCGGCCTTTTTGCGCTACTACGCCCGCCACGGGGAGGAGGGCATCCGAAAGATGCTGTCCAACCCCGGCGCGGTACGTCCCAAGGATGGTACGTTCTTTGGGGCGCTCAACGTGGCTGCGATGGCCTCGTGCTATGCCCCCAATCCCGATGCGCCGCTGGGCTTCGACCTGCCTTTCGACCCGTACACCGGGGAACTGCGCCCCGATGTGTGGGCGCGCTGGCTGGAAAGCGACCCCGTGAACCTGGTGGAGCAGTACGCCGAAGCGCTGCGCTCGCTCACATTGCTGTTTTTCGATTGCGGCACACGCGACGAGTATAATCTGCAGTATGGGGCACGCATCTTTGCCCAACGCCTGAAGGCGCACGGCATCCCCTTCATCCATCAGGAATTCGATGACGGCCACCGCGACATCAATTACCGCTACGATGTCTCCCTGGCGGCCTTTTCGGAGGCGATGGAGGGGGGACGGTAGACGGTGGACGGTGGACAACGGACGACGGACAACGGACGACGGACGACGGACAACGGACGACGGACAACGGACAACGGACGATAGACCACGGCACGCACCCCGCACGTCGCACGTCGCACGTCGTACCCCGTATCCGTACCCCCTACCCTGTACCCCGTACCCCGTACGCCGTACGCCGTACCCCGTACCCTGTACTCCGTACGTCGTACCCGACCAACAGACTAACAGACCAGACGACCAACAGACTAAAAGACTAACCGACTACCCCAAGGAGATTCCCTATGCCCAATCGCGAACAAGCCCTGGCCTTCGCCCATGAAAACAGAGACCGCTTTTTGGAAGACCTGAAAGCCCTGTGTACCATCCCCTCCATCTCCACCAGCCCGGAATACAAAGCCGAGGTGCGCCGCGCCGCCGAATGGGTGGCCGCACACATGCGCAAAATCGGCCTGGAAAACGTGGAAGTGACGGAGACCCCCGGTCATCCCGTGGTGTACGGCGAATGGCTGCATGCCGGTGCGGATGCGCCCACCGTTCTGGTTTACGGCCACTACGATGTGCAGCCTGCTGACCCGCTCGACTTGTGGGAGACCCCGGCTTTCGAGCCGACCGTGCGCGGCGAAAAACTGTACGCCCGCGGCGCAACCGATATGAAGGGGCAGGTGATGGCCTCCCTGCACGCTGCAGAAGCCATGTTACGCAGCGGCGGCGCGCCGGTCAATCTCAAATTCTTCATCGAGGGCGAGGAAGAGAGCGGCTCCATCAATCTGGCAGCGTACATTCGTGAAAACAAGGAAAAACTGGCCTGCAGCGTGGCGCTCAACCCCGATACCGGTATGGTTGCGCCCGACCTGCCCACCATCACCTACGCCCTGCGCGGACTGGTGTACTTCGAACTCAAGGTCTTTGGCCCCAAGGGAGACCTGCACTCCGGTGTCTTCGGCGGCGTGGTGCACAACCCAGGCCAGGTGATGGCTGAATTGATTGCTGGCATGCACGACGCCGACGGACGCGTCACCCTGCCGGGCTTCTACGACCGGGTGATAGACCTGGACGAGGCCGAACGCGCCGAACTGGCGCGCCTGCCGATTGACGAAACCTTCTACCTGCAGCAAAGCGGCGCGCCGGCCCTGTGGGAGGGCGAAAAAGGCTACACCGCCGTGGAGCGCGCCGGCGCACGCCCCACCCTGGAAGTCAACGGACTGTACAGCGGCTTCATTGGCGAGGGCGCCAAAACCGTGCTGCCCTCCTACGCCCTGGCAAAAATCTCCTGCCGCCTGGTGCCCGACCAGGACCCCGAGGAGGTGGCCGAACAGATGCGCGCCTACCTGAAAGCGCACGCCCCCGAAACCGTCACCTGGGAATTGACCGTCTTCCCCGGCCCGGCGCGCGCCTCGCTCTCGCGCATCGATTCCCCCGGCGTGCAGGCGCTCGCCAAGGCACAGGAAACCGTGTGGGGCAAGCGTCCCATCTTCAAACGCGAGGGCGGCTCCGTCCCGGTGGTGGGCGATATCCAGAACATCCTGGGTGTGGACGTGGTCAACACCGGCTTTGCCCTGCCCGGCGACAACATGCACGCCCCCAACGAAAGTTTGCATCTGCCCACCTGGTACAAGGGCATCGACGCACTGACCCATTTCTTCTTCAACTTATGACAACCATGGGGGGGAGACAGGGGCGTTGCCCTTGTCTACCCCCGCCACAAGACGAAAATTCATGGAAAAACTCCCAACATACGGCGGACAGGCGCTCATCGAAGGCGTCATGATGCGCGGCAGCAACGCCGTCGCCATGGCGATGCGCGCCCCCGACAAACAAATCGTCGTCCAGACGGAAAAACTGGGCGGCATCTACAAGAGCCGCATCACCAAAATCCCCTTCCTGCGCGGCCTGGTCATGCTGTGGGATGCGCTGGGACTGGGCATGCGCGCCCTGGTCATCTCGGCCAACCTGCAAACCGGCGAAGAGGAGCAACTGGAAGGCCCGGCGCTGTACCTTTCGCTGGGCACCTCCCTGATGGCGGCGGTGGCGCTGTTCTTCTGGCTGCCCGCCGGCGCAGCCCAACTGGGCGAACACTACCTGCACTTCGGCATGTGGGCCAGCAACATCACCGAGGGCGTGGTACGCCTGCTCATCCTGGTCGGCTACATCTGGCTGATTGGGCGCATGGAGGACATCCGACGTGTCTTCTCATACCACGGCGCGGAGCACAAGACCATCAACGCCTACGAGGCCGGCGCCGAATTGACCCCGGAGAGCGTGGCGCGCTACCCGCTGGAACACCCGCGCTGCGGCACGGCCTTCCTGCTGACCCTGGTGCTGGTCTCCATCCTGGTCTTCACACTGATTGCGCCGCTCAAACCGGAGCATTTTTCGCCATTGCTGTGGAAAGTGCTCACCCGCTTTCTCTTCATCCCCATCCTGGCGGGCATCGCCTACGAATACCAGCGCTGGACGGCGGGGCATCTCGATTCTCCGCTGGTGCGCTGGCTCATCCGCCCCAACCTGGCGTTGCAGCGCCTGACCACCAACGAACCCTCGCTGGACATGCTGGAGGTCGCCATTGCAGCCTTCAACGCCATGCGGGCTGCCGAGCAGGAAGTAGTGCTGTAACCCGACATGCGTAAGCGCATCCTGGCGGGGTGCGGGGGACTGCTGCTTGTGTGCGGATGCCTGTGGATAGGCATTCTCGCATGGCCGTATGTCCGCCCGCAGCCCGCCCCCATAGCCTCAGAGCGACTTTTCGAGGGGGTTACCTACACTCGCCGGGTGACGCGTTCCCCCCGTCCGCTGGTGATTCACATCGTGCAGGTTGACCTGAAAGCCGAGGGCATCCGTCTGCTGGTGACGCCCGGCGACCCAAAGGCCGACCTGCCCCTGACGGCGCGCACCACCTCGCAGTTCGTGCGCGAATTTGGGGTGCAGATTGCCATCAACGGGGATGGATTCACCCCCTGGGGCGGACGCGGCTTTTGGGATACGTACCCCCGTCCGGGAGACCGAATCGCCCCCATCGGGTTCGCGGCCTCCCAGGGGGTAGTCTACTCCCAGGATACCGACTCCGAGCCGACGGTCTATTTTGGTCCCAACAATCAGGTGGGGTTCGAGCAGCCGGTGGGGCGCGTCACCAATGCGCTTTCCGGGAATGCCGTGCTGGTGCGGCAGGGGAAGGCGCTCCCCCAGGCGGACGAAGCGCCCGCACCGCGCACCGCGCTGGGGGTGAGCGGCAACGGGCGCTACCTGTACCTGGTGGTGGTGGATGGGCGTCAGGCGGGGTACAGCGAAGGCATGACGCTGGACGAACTGGCCGCGTTGTTCGTCGAACTGGGGGCGCAAAACGCCATCAACCTGGATGGGGGCGGCTCATCCACGCTGGTGCGCGCCGGCAGACTGGGGCCGGTGGTGATGAACAGCCCCATCCACCGCGGCCGTCCGGGGTGGGAACGGCCGGTGGGCAATCACCTGGGGGTTTTTGCCCGGCCGTAGGGGGAGCGAGCCGCCCTCCCGGCTACTCGCCGACCATTTGAACCACCACGCGCCGCTGACGGGGGCGGTTATCGAAATCCACGAAGATGATTTGCTGCCAGGTGCCCAGCAGGGGCGCGCCGTTGACGAAGGGCACGCTGAACGAAGCGCCCAGCAGCGCGGCGCGCACGTGGGCGTGTCCGTTGCCATCGCCCCAGCGGGCGTTGTGGGCGTATTCCCGTGCCGGCGGGATGATTTCATCGAACAGGCGGCGCAGGTCGCTCAGGCAGCCCGATTCGTATTCGATGGTGGTGATGGCGCTGGTGGATGATGGGGTGAAGACCGTCAGGATGCCGTTTTGCAGCCCGGACTGGCGCACCAAATCCACCACCTGCGGGGTGATGTCGTGGATGTCGGCGTCGCCGCGGGTGTGCAGTTCGAGTGTGCCGGTAATGACGCTCATCTCAGCAGGAGGCCGAATCGGGCAGGATTTCCACCTTGTCCGGCTGGTTGGGGACGATGCACAAGAACTGGAACGGCTCCTCGCTGATGCACTCGTACCAGTGCGGCACGCCGGCGGGGATGAAGACCACATCGCCGGCCTGGACTTCGTGCACCTGGTCGCCGATGCCAATGCGGGCGCGTCCACTGAGGACGTACTGTTCGTGTTCCACCGTGTTGG
>DAOTWV010000180.1:0-8431 GCA_034435695.1 Anaerolineales bacterium
AAGCGGGTGCCCTGCGGATGTCCGGTGCGGGGCAACGGACAAGCAGGTGTCCTGCGGATGCCGGTGCGGGGCAACGGGCAAGCAGTTGTCCTACGGATGCCCGGTGCAGGACAACTGACAAGCAGTTGTCCTACGGGTGCCGGTGCGGGACAACGGACAAGCGGTTGTCCTACGGATGCCGGTGCGGGGCAACGGCTAAGCGGGTGCCCTGCGGATGCTCGATGAAAGAAAACCGGAACATCCGCGTCCTGCTTCTCTGGCGGGATGCGCGCCAACACCCCTTGCGTGCTCTCACCAAAGCAGCAATTCCCAATTTACCGCGTAGTCTCCGCAGATTACGCAGATTGAACGGATTTTTTCTTCTTTCCTCGTAACAACTCAGCCAAGCAGTCGGGTTTACCCGACTTTGGTGTCCTCAGCCGGGGAATTGATTCCCCGGCGGGTGGGCTGAGCAGTTACCTTTCCTCTGCGCAATCTGCGTCATCTGCGGATGCATTGGCCCATATTTGGAATTGCTGCCACGCCCTGCAGTTCATCGCCGGGCGTGGGGACTCCGGTCGAGTGCAGCGCAAGGCTGCGCCAGATTCAGGCATCGCCAAGCATTTTTTGCTCCCAGGCTGCAACCGCCCGCTGGATGACCACGCGCACATCATCGTAGGGCACATCGCTGACGGTATCGAACTTTTCCAGGCCAATCATCACCACCATCCCCTGACCGGGCAACTCCATCAGACGGATGCCGCGGTCTTCCAGGTCGGTACCGTCCAGCATCTCTTGCAAGATTTCATCCACCTGGGCGGCGATGCTCATATCGCTGAGAGGCGTCTCCGGCTCACGGGGAGATGTCTTGCGCCGGGAAAACACCTCCCGGAAAGGCGCAAAAGGATTGCGCTTGATATCCGGTTCCGTTAGTGAAGGCGTTGCGGGAGGGGAAGCAGGGGTAGAGGGGGCCTCTGGGGGACGCGGCGCGCCCGGAGGAGGGGCAGCCGCCGCAGGGGGCGAAGCAGGATGCGCCTCAGGGGGGGGAGGCGTCGCCGGAGGAGGCGCTTCCCTTTGGGGTGCTGCCATTCCCGTCCATTCCTGCAACTCGCGAACCAGACGCACAAGCGCCGTGCGCTGCTCTGCAGGCAGGGCTTCCGGTGAGGCAGCGGTGATATCGTCCAGTTGCACCCACAAAGCGCCATCGGTCTTGTGCCGCCACAGGCGCAGGGCGGAGACCAGTCCGCGGCGCGGGGCTTTCTCTTCATCCCCGCGCCACATCAACCCCGCGCCCAGCCCAATGAGCAAGCCAATCAGTGCTCCGGCTGCCACAAACAACCCTATGGTGTTCAGGTTTACCGTATACACGGGGTGCCTCCTTATGAAACAGGAACCGGATGGGGCTACAGCGCCTGACACTGCGGGCAAAAATGTGTGCCGCGCTGTCCGACGACAATGCGTTCTATGGGCGTGCCGCAGGTATAGCATGGCTTTCCGGCGCGGCGATACACCTGAAACGTGTTTTGAAAGCCGCCGCCGCGATACACCCAGTCAATGGTTGCACCGTTGTGCCGAATGCCCTCTCGCAAGACGTGTACGATAGCGGCATGTAAGGCGGCGGCTTCCTCGCGCCGCACGGTATTGGCTATACGCAGAGGATGCAGGTGCGCACGGTGCAATGCCTCATCGGTGTAGATGTTCCCCAACCCGGCCAGGAAGGCCTGGTCGAGCAGCAGGGGTTTGAGTTGGCGGCGGCGTGCCTGCAAGGCATCCCATAACCACGCGGGGGTGAAACTGGCCTCCAGCGGCTCCGGGCCAAGCCTGCCCAATACTGGGGTCGGGTCGCTCAACAGCCACATGCGCCCGAATTTGCGGCTGTCCTCGAAGGCCAGGCGGTAGCCGCTGGAAAGGGAGAACAGTACACGATGATGGCGGTGTGGTGGGGCATCTGGCGGCACCAGGTACAGGTCTCCGCTCATGCGCAGGTGGATGAGCAATACGTCCCGGCTCAGGTTGAGGCGCAGATATTTGCCGCGCCGCCCCACGGAGAGGACTTGCTGCCCCGCGAGGCGCTGTGCAAAGGCTGCGGGCTGCGGTGTAGCGATGGTACGCGCCCACAAGACCTGTGCGTCCACGAAGGTCTGCCCTGGGAGGGGCGGCCCGCCGCGCTCCCCGTGCGCCAGCCCCCGACGGATGGTTTCGACTTCCGGAAGTTCGGGCATTTACTCGTCGAACATCTCGCCTACGCTGCGCCCCTGATGCACACGGCGGATGACCTCGCCCAGCAAGGGCGCAACCGAGAGCACGGTCAATTTGTCGCCCAACACGGCGCGCTTTTCTGGTGAGATGGGTACCGAATCGGTGGTGATGATTTCTTTGACAGGCAGGGCGGCCAGCCGCTCCACAGCAGGGTGCGAGAGGATGGGATGCACGAAGACGGTGTACACATCCCGCGCACCATGCGCCTTGAGCACCTGCACCGCCTGACTCATGGAACCAGCGGTATCAACCTCATCATCCACCAGCACGACATCGCGACCACGAACATCACCAATCATCGTCAGTGCTTCTGCAGTAGCGTCGTTGCCCTTGCGGCGTTTCTCGATGAAGGCCATGGGGACATCGATGGCAGTGGCAAAATTGCGCCCTTTCTTGGCGAATCCCAGGTCAACGGTCACCACTACGGGGTCTTTCATTTGCGCTTTTTTGCCGTTGATGTACTCAGCCAGCATGTGGAAGGCAGTGAGCACATCGCCAGGGATGGAGAAAAAGCCCTGGATTTGCCCGGCGTGCAGGTCGAGAGTGATGTAGCGGTCGGCGCCGGCGATTTCAATCATATCGGCCACCAGGCGGGCGGTGATGGGCACCCGCGGCTGGTCTTTCTTATCGGAGCGGCCATAACACAGGTAGGGCACCACGGCCGTAATGCGGGCAGCAGAATCCAGGCGCAGGGTCTGTAGCGTGATGAGCAGTTCCATCAAGTTGCGATGCACGGGAGCAGAGGTGGTCTGGATGACATACACATCCTGCCCGCGCACACTGCTGTGCAATTTGACCATCAGGTTATCGTTCGGGAAGTGGTACACATCCCGTCCGCTCAGGGGCAGGTCCAGATAATCGGCTACGGCTTTTGCCAGTTCCGGGGAGGCGGTGCCGGCAAAGACCTTGATTTCGCCGTACATGGCAGTAGGTTCACGGTGGGAGTGGGTAATCACAGGCATAAGTAAATGTGAGAGAAGTAAAGGAATTTGCGGATGGTTTTTCGTGTGCAGGACTCACGCGGGGACAACAGTTTTTTCCAGCAGGGACGCCGGAAGGCATCGCTGAACGAAAGAAAACCCATGTTTCAGGACGGAAACATGGGAGGACATCACGAGGTCGAGTGCGCCACCGGCATGTGCGCCAGCAGCGATTCTACCGCCCGGTGAGGCGAAATGCGTCGGGCTACCAGTTCAGCAAGGGTATGACGGTATTCTTCTTCGGCAATCGAAGCCCGCCAGCGCGCCACCAGGGTGGCCTGCAAGAGGGTATCCAGTTCGCTTTGCAGGCGGACGCGCTCGCGCTGCTCCCATGCGCCGGTTTCGTGCAGGTGCTGCCAGTGACGGGCAATGTGCGCCGCAAGGTCGGCAATGCCCACATTTTCAACCGCCACGGTACGCTGCACCGGCGGCAGCCAAAAGGTCTCATCCGCAGCAGGTTGGGGTGCTGCAACCTGCATCACCCGTCCATGATGGCGAAAGACTCGCGGCGCGGGGTGTGCCAGTTGGAGCATGTTCTTCAGGGCGCGTTCGGTGTTTTCCACGCCTGGGCGGTCGGCCTTGTTGACCACCAGGACATCGGCAATTTCCAGAATGCCCGCCTTGATGGCCTGGATATCGTCACCCAGGCCGGGGGCTTCCACCACCAGGGTGGTATGCGCCAGGCGTGCGATATCCACTTCGGATTGCCCTGCCCCTACGGTTTCGATGAGGATGACCTCATAACCGGCGGCATCGAAGGCCTGTACCACCCCCGCGGTGGCCGCGGCCACGCCCCCCAGGGCGCCGCGCGAAGCCATGGAGCGAATGAACACCCCAGGGTCACCCGATAAATCCCGCATGCGGATGCGGTCACCTAGCACGGCACCGCCCGTAAACGGGCTGGAGGGGTCTACGGCCACAATGGCAACCTTGCGCGGCTGCGTACCGTTTTCCGGGTGGCGGTAGTAACGCGCCAGTTGGTTGACAAGCGTGGATTTTCCCGTTCCCGGCGCGCCGGTAATGCCAATCAAATGCGCCTTCCCGGTGTGGGGAAACAGGGCTTCCAGTGCGGCATGCCCCTCAGGGGTGCCGTTTTCGATGTGGGTGAGCAGGCGCGCCAAAGCCAGGCGCTTGCCTGCCAGGACTTGTTCGACCAGGTTCATGGCATCAGGCAGCGGGTTCGATGGACAGTGCGCGGTAGATGTCGCGGATGATGTCTTCGGTAAGCGTCCCAGGGCCATACACCCCTGTCACACCCATCTCCAGCAGCGCTGGGGCATCCTCATCGGGGATGATGCCCCCGACAAAGACCTTGACATGCTCCATCTCGTTTTCTTTGAGCAGTTCAAGCACCCGCGGGACGAGCGCCATGTGCGCCCCGGAAAGAATGGACAGGCCAATGATGTCCACATCCTCTTGCAGGGCAGCCTCGACAATCATCTCCGGAGTCTGCCGCAGGCCGGTGTAAATCACCTCCATACCGGCATCTCGCAACGCGCGCGCCACCACTTTGGCGCCGCGGTCATGTCCATCCAGGCCTGGCTTGGCAACCAGCACGCGAATCTTCTTTTCTGTCATACAACCTCCGTCCATGGGATAACTGCTGATAACGTCGCGTTCAAATTATACCGCATGGCACATTTTCCCAAACCGGAGGTGTTACAATGGGAACAGAATCCGTATGGCAAAAAACAAGGAGACAGCCCTATGAGCGACTTTCCCGGAAAAGGCAAAGTAGCCGTGCTCAAAACCAGCCCTGAGACAGTGCTGGAAGATATCGAAAAACTGATGAAACTGGCCGATTTCGAGGCCGCGCTGCCCAAAGGCCACAAAACCGGCCTGAAAATCAACATCTCATGGCAGACGTGGTATCCGGCCTGCTCCACCACCCCCTGGCAACTGGAAGGCGTCATTCGGACGCTGCAGAATGCGGGCTACGATGACCTGGTTGGGGTGCACAACGACACAGTTGTGGTCAACACCGAAGAAGGTGAACGCAACAACAAACACCGCTTCGTCACCGATAAGTACAACGTGCCCTGCCTGTACCTGTACAACCAGGATTTCGAGTGGGTGGAATACACCCCCACCTCCCGCCCCTACCTGGTGCTGGACAAGGTGTACCCCCAGGGTGTCTTCATCCCCAAAGCGCTGGTCGGCATGAACATCATCCACCTGCCCACCGTCAAGACGCACGTCTTCACCACCATCACCGGAGCAATGAAGAACGCCTTTGGCGGCCTGCTGCACCGCAACCGCCACTGGACGCACGCCGTCATCCACGACACCCTGGTAGATTTGCTCACCATTCAGCAGGAGATTCACCCCGGCCTGTTCGCCGTGATGGATGGCACTTTCGCTGGCGACGGGCCTGGGCCGCGCGCCATGCGCTGGCACGAGAAGGATATCCTGCTGGCTTCGGCAGACCAGGTGGCCATTGATGCCGTCTCGGCCAAATTGCAGGGCTTCGACCCGATGAAGATTCGTTTCATCCGCAAGGCACACGAACTTGGCCTGGGCGTGGGTAACCCGCGGGAAATCCAGGTGGTAGGCTACGACATCGAACAGGAACTCCCCTGGCACTTCGTGCAGGAGGATACCTTCGCCAGCCGCGGCCAGAAGGCCATCTATCACGGGCCACTCAAGCCGCTGGAAAAACCGCTGCTGCAATCCCCACTGGTGCCGTGGAGTTATTTTGCCAGCAACTTCTATCACAACGTGTACTGGTACCCCTTCGTGGGACGGCCGCGGGTGGAGGCCGCCCTGCAAACCAAATGGGGGCGGCTGTTCAAAGAATACGGCGATGGACAGGTGGTGATGCCTGGCATGGAGCCGAAAACCGTTGCCCAGGCAGTTGCCGGCCTGACGATTTTGACCGTCTTCGGTATGGCGTTGGCCGGTTTGTTCGGCAGGAAAAACCGGCAGTGAGACGAGGTAGTGCACACGGAATGCAAGACAGGCCGTTGCAAACTTCCTCATCTCCCCTCTTGCGCCGGCTGGCGTATGGTCTGTTGTTCGGTTTTCTCGTCATCCTGGCGCTGACTCTGCTCTCGGACGTGCGGCAGGTTGGTGCGCAGGTACGCGCCTTCCGCTGGGCTTACCTGCCCATCGTGCTGGCCTTGACATTGTTCAATTACCTGCTGCGCGGCTACAAGTTCCACTACTACCTGAAACAAATCGGGGCACACCTGTCGCCGCGTGAAAGTTTTCGCCTGTTCGTGGCAGGCTTTCCCCTTGCCGTTACCCCTGGGAAGGCTGGCGAAGCCCTCAAAGGCGTATGGATTGAGCAGCAGAGCGGCGTCCCCGCGGCCCGCGGGGTGGCTGTCGTCGTCGCGGAACGCATCAGCGACGGCCTTGCCGTCTTGCTGCTCTCCACCCTGGGCGTGATTGCCTATCCGCAATACTGGCCTGGCTTTGCCTTCATCCTGAGCGTTTTGCTGGGGATTATTCTCATTTCCCAGATTCGCCCGCTGGCCGAGGCCTTGCTGGGGTTTGGAGAGCGCCTGCCCCTGGTCAGCCGCTTCGTGCATCACTTGCGCGAATTCTACGAGGGCAGTTTCACCCTCTTCAAGCCGCAGGCCACGCTGGTCGCCGTCTCGCTGGGGATGGTTTCCTGGCTGGGGGAGGGCGTGGGCTTCTTCGTGGTGCTGCACGGACTGGGGCTGCCAGCCGATGCACACACCCTCTCGATTGCCGTCTTCACCCTGGCTTTCTCCACCGTCATCGGCGCAGCCTCAGCCCTCCCTGGAGGGTTGGGTGCGGCCGAGGCCTCCATCTCCGGGATGCTCATCCTGCTGCTGGGCATTCCTCAGGAAACTGCCGCCGCAGCCACGCTGTTGATTCGCTTTGCCACCCTGTGGTTCGGCGTCTCGCTTGGGCTGCTCATCTGGGCCTTTTCGCGCGATTTGCTGGGGTTGCGGTGATGGGAGGCACGGCGGCTGGCCGTACCCCGCACCGCAGCACCCCTACCTGTTTGCCCATGCCATCTCTTCTCCGCACCGAATTTCACTGTCACACCATCCACTCGAAGGACAGTCTCACCACGCCAGAGGCGCTGGTTGCCGCCGCGCGTCGCAAAGGGATTGAGCGGCTCATCGTCACCGACCATAACACAATTGCCGGAGCGCTGGCCTGTCAGGCGCTCGACCCGCAACGGGTGATTGTCGGCGAGGAGATTATGACCACGCGCGGGGAACTGCTGGCCGCCTTCGTGCAGGAGGAAATTCCCGCGGGGCTGCCGCCCCAGGAGGCGATTACCCGCCTGAGGGCGCAGGGGGCCTTCATCAGCGTCTCGCACCCTTTCGACCGTTTTCGCAACGGCCATTGGGCGCTGCCCGACCTGCTGGACATCCTGCCTCTGGTAGATGCCATTGAGACTTTCAACGCCCGTTGCCTGTGGCCGGGGTTCAACACCCAGGCACAGCGTTTCGCCCAGGAACACGGCATTCCCGGCACGGTGGGTTCGGATGCCCACGCAGCCTTCGAGGTCGGCCGCGCCAGCCTGTGGCTGCCCGATTTTCACGATGCCGCCTCCCTGAAGGCCGCACTGCGCGAGGCCAGTCCCGCCCAATTGACGCTTTCCATGCCGTGGGTACACCTGACCTCGCGCTATGCGGTCTGGAAAAAAGGGCGGTCATCCTAGAACCCCATCAGCGCGCCCTACCGGTTTGCTGGCCTCCCGAAGCCGTGCCGGGGGTACCTCCGCCCACATTGCTTTCGCCTTTCCTGGATTATCCACAATTCAGGGCATAAGGGTACTGCCTGCGCCGTCAGCCCCCCCTCTTGAGGCCTGAATTTCAGCATGGTGCAAAGTCATCCTGGCAGCCTCAATCTGATTGCTCACAACCCCTTGACCTGTGTGCCGTAACGGGTAGAATAAAAGCACCTTGGGGCGGTGGCGGAATTGGCAGACGCCGCGGACTTAAAATCCGCTGAGGGTGACCTCGTGTGGGTTCGAGCCCCACCCGCCCTACAAGCCTCGCTCCGGCGGGGCTTTTTTTGTTTAGTATCTATCCGAAAAATGCCATTTGCAGTGACCCCGTAGGACAACTGCTTGTCAGTTGTCCGAATGCGCAACTGGCCAGCAGTTGCGCCACGCTCTCAAAGCGGCTTCAAGCCGCCACAAACCAAAGCAACTGGCGAGCAGTTGTACCGCCAACGAAGGAGACCGCTTCGCTTTGCTCGCGGTGACACGCCTGGGAGAAATTTTCGGA
>DAOTWV010000181.1:0-25855 GCA_034435695.1 Anaerolineales bacterium
AATTGTGCAGGATGATGGGGCGCAACTGCACGTTACCGGGGCGGTACACGCCGTGGACGTTGCCGAAAGCCGCGGCAATCGTGAAGCGGTCGCTGACCTTCATCAACTCTTCGTAGGCGTAGGCCACTTCTTCGGGCTGCGTGTACAGGCGGGAACTATCCACACCGGTGTTGTCCACGCCGTCCTCCTCGCCGCCGGTCACGCCCAGTTCGATTTCCAGAGTCATGCCCATTTTGCTCATGCGCTCCAGGTAACGTTTGGAAATTTCGATATTCTCTTCGAGCGGCTCTTCGGAAAGGTCGAGCATGTGCGAACTGAAAAGCGGCTTGCCGTGCACCTTGTAGAAGGCTTCTCCGGCATCCAGCAGGCCGTCCACCCAGGGCAGCAGTTTCTTTGCCGCATGGTCGGTGTGGACGAGGACGCGCACGCCGTAAAGTTCCGCCAGTTGATGGATGTGGTGCGCCCCGGAAACCGCCCCGGCAATGGCGGCGCGCTGGCCTTCGTTATCCAGCCCTTTGCCGGCAAAGAAGCGTGCTCCACCGTTGGAAAACTGGATGATGACAGGGGCGTTCACATCGCGGGCCGTCTCCATCACGGCATTGACGCTGTTGGTGCCCACCACATTGGCAGCGGGCAGGGCAAAACCGTGCGCTTTGGCGTAAGCAAAAACTTTCTGCACATCGTCACCGGTCACCACACCGGCGGGAATCTGGTCTTTGAGAGTAGTCATGGGAGAATTCCTTTCTGCATGGGTAAAGTCATGGGAAGCAATCAGGAAGATTGTACCGCGTATTGGAAAAATCGTTGCATTGCAGTGCAGGTTATGGTAAAATCTCCCCGCTCAACGAGCAGCCCTCACATCATGGAGGGATGGCCGAGTGGACGAAGGCGCCTGTCTTGAAAACAGGTTAGGGTTCCCCCCTACGTGGGTTCGAATCCCACTCCCTCCGCCTTTCCGTTCACCGGAGCCAGCAAAATACGGGGAGGTGCCAGAGTCTGGTTTAATGGGACCGCCTGCTAAGCGGTTGTTGGGGCTAAAACCTCAACCGCGGGTTCAAATCCCGCCCTCCCCGCCAGAAAAAAAATCCCGCCGTACGGCGGGATTTTCGCTTTCGAGCCTCTTGCGATTGAGGGGCTATGCCGGCAGTACTTCCTGTGCAGGAGTGCCGGCCATCAACAGCCCCAATTGCTCCTTGGTGACCTGCCCGGCTTCTACCGTCGCCACGATTTCGCCGTGGAACATGACGGCAATGCGGTCGGCCAGCGACATGATTTCGTCCAGTTCAGCGGAAATCAGCAGCACGCCCGCACCGCTATCGCGCGCCGCCACAATCTGCTTGTGAATGTACTCGATAGAACCGACATCCAGGCCGCGCGTGGGCTGGTTGGCGAGCAGGAAGCGGGGTTGACGGCTCAACTCACGCGCCACAATCACTTTTTGCTGGTTGCCGCCCGACAGATTGCCCGCCGGCACCAGTTCGCCAGGGGTGCGCACATCGTATTGTTCGATTAGATGCACGGCATTTTCCACAATGGCGCGCTCATTGCGCTGGATGCCGCTGGCAAAGGGCGGCTTGTAGTAGGCCACCAACGCCATATTATCCGCAATCGAATAAGGCAACACCAGGCCGTGTTTCTGCCGGTCTTCGGGGATATGCCCCATGCCGCGTTCAAAGAGAAAACGGGGATTTTGCTGAGGCACAGCCTGCCCATCCAGCAACACTTCGCCGTCTTCGATTTTCCGCAGACCGGTGAGCGCTTCGGCCAGTTCGGTCTGACCGTTGCCCTGCACGCCGGCAATCCCCAGGATTTCCCCGGAACGCACCTCGAAGGAGACGCCGCGCACGGCATCCAGTTTCCGCTCATCCAGCACCCGCAAACCGCGTACCGAGAGCACGGATTCGCCGGGCTGGGCGGGTTCCTTGTCCACGCGCAACACCACCTGCCGCCCAACCATCATGGCGGCCAGACCGCTTTCGTCCGTCTCGGCGGGGGTGGTCGTGCCCACCACCTGTCCGCGGCGCATCACCGTAATGCGGTCGGAGATTTCCAGCACTTCCTTGAGTTTGTGACTGATGAAGATAATCGAAACGCCGCGCTGGGTCAGGTGGCGCATGATGCGGAACAGGTCTTCGGCCTCCTGCGGGGTGAGCACCGCCGTGGGTTCATCCAACACCAGGATTTTCGCCCGGCGGTAAAGCGCCTTGACAATCTCGACGCGCTGCTGCACGCCGACAGGCAGGTCTTCCACTACCGCGTCGGGGTCCACTTCCAGGCCGTATTCTTGTGATAGGGCAAGGATTTCTTCGCGCGCCTTGCGCATGTCCAGCGAGGTACCGCGCGTCACTTCCGAACCCAGGATGATGTTCTCTGCCACTGTGAAGACCGGTACCAGCATGAAGTGCTGATGCACCATGCCGATGCCGCGCTGAATGGCATCATGCGGATTCTTGATTTCCACCGGCTGCCCGTCTATGAAGAACTCGCCTTCATCGGGAGAGTACAGCCCGTAGATGATGTTCATCAGGGTAGATTTTCCCGCCCCGTTTTCGCCCAATAGCGTGTGAATTTCTCCCTTGCGCAGGGTAAAGTTCACATGGTCGTTTGCGAGGACGCCGGGAAAGCGTTTGGTGATATTGCGTACTTCGAGAGCCAGAGTTTCAGCCATCTTTGCGCCTCCGCTATTCCTTTTCGTAGGGCACACCATCGGCCGCCGGCGGGCGCGCCCGGCCGACGAAACCGGCCAGCACCACAATCGTCAGCAGGTAAGGCAGCATCCCGATGAACTGATGGGGGATGTTCAGCCCGCCAAACTGCAATTGTGTCTGCATGGCGGTGGCAAAGCCAAACAGCAGCGCCGCCCCCCAGGAACCCAGCGGAGTCCATTTGCCGAAAATCATCACCGCCAGCGCCACGAAACCGCGCCCGTTGGTCATGGCGCGCTCGAAAGAGCCGACCGCTTCCAGCGTCAGGAAGACGCCGGCCAGCCCGGCAATCGCGCCGCCCATGATGACGTTGACGTAACGAATCAGGTACACGTTCACGCCCAGGGTATCGGCTGCACGCGGGTGTTCGCCCACCGCACGGGTGCGCAGCCCCCAGCGGGTGTAGAACAGGATGTAATGGCTCAGCAGCACCAGGATAATCGTCAGGTAGGTAATCGGGGGGTTGTTGAACAGCACCGGCCCAATCAGCGGGATTTTCGCCAGCGGCCCCAGCGGGATGGCCTGCAACTTGCCCTGGGTGGTCAGGCCCTGCTGGTAGAAGTAGCCGGTCAACCCCAGCGCCAGGATGTTGATGACCGTGCCGCCGATAATCTGGTCAATCTTGAGCGTCACGGACATGAAGGCCAGCAGCGCACCCAGCAGCGCACCGGTCAACACCCCGGCCAGTACGGCCAGGAACAGGTTGCCCGTCCACACGTTGACCAGAAAGCCAATGAAGGCGGCCAGCAGCATCTGGCCTTCGATGCCGATGTTGATGACCCCGGAGCGCTCCCCCCACAACCCGCACAGCGCGCCCAGCACCAGCGGCGTGGCCTGCCGCACCGTGGAGGCCAGCACGGCCGTCGTGGAGGTCGGATTATGCGCGTAATTCCACAATACCAGAACCAAAAGGAGGAAGGTCACACCCGTTATCCAGCCCCAGCGGCTAAGAAAGCGCTGCAAGGCCGAGGGGGAAGTCTGCATCACTGTAGCATCTTGCATGATGTACACCTGTCAGTGTTGGCCCCAGCCAGTGCTGAGGGTAATTTTCTCGCCATCTTCAGCGCGCATGCGCAGCACCCAGCGCACAATCATATCCGCGGCCACAAAAAACAGCATGAGCGCCTGCACCACGTCGGTGATTTCTTTGGCTACGCCAGCGTTGAACTGCATCATGCTGGAACCGGCCTTCATGGCGCCCACCAGCAGCGCAGCCGGGATGACGCCGAAGGGGTGTGTGCGTCCCAGCAAGGCAATCGTGATGCCGTCGAAGCCCAGCCCGACGTTGAAGCCCGGCTGATAGCGGTACACCACGCCCTGCGTCTCGACCGCGCCGCCCAGGCCGGCCAGCAGGCCGCTGATGACCATCGTCAGGATGACGGTACGCGCCACTTTCATGCCGCTATAGCGGGCGGCGTGGGGATTCAACCCCACGGTGCGAATCTCGAACCCCAGGGTGGTGCGCCACAACAACCACCAGGCGGCTGCCGCCACCCCGACGGCAATCACAAACCCCAGGGGGATGCCGCCAATCGTCGGGATGCGCGCCGCAGCCGCAATTTCGGGGGTGCGCGCCACGATGTTGCCGGGGGAGGTATCTTTCCAGGGGCCGTCCGCCAGGTAATCAGTGATGTTGATGGCGATGTAGTTCAACATGATGGTGGTGATGACTTCGTGCGCGCCGGTATAGGTTTTGAGTGCGCCGGGGATGGCGGCAAACAACCCGCCAGCCAGTGCGCCGGCCAGCAGCGCCAGCGGGGCATGAATGTAGGGCGGCAGGCCGTGAATGCCAAAGCCCACCGCCGCCGCCGTGATAGCACCAAACAACAACTGCCCTTGCGCACCGATGTTGAACAGCCCGGCCTTGAAGGCAAAAGCCACCGCCAGACCGCTGAAAATCAACGGGGTGGCCTTTTCCAGGGTACGGGTCAGGGCATCCAGCGAGCCAAAGGAGCCTTTGATGAGCGCCCCATAGGCCGCCAGCGGGTTGGCTCCCGAAATCAGCAAAATCAACGCCCCAATCAAAGCGGCCATCAGTACCGCGGCCAGCGGAATGCTGACGGAGCGCCACAGGGCGCGTAGCGAGGAAACTTGTGAGGGTTGCTTTTCGGTCATGCGTTCAGCCTCATGGATAGATTTCCCTGGCAGGGAAGAGCAATCACACTGTCAAGGGGATGCGATTCGTGATGTCACAGGGCGGGTCGGCAAGGGTCATGTCCTCGCGCTTCCCATTTGCACACCCAGGTTGCATGCGCTTCTGTGTTTTGCGCCACGCTGGTACAGGCACGTTGCGCACAAGCGCAGGGCAAAGCACAGAAAAAAGTAACTGCTCAGCCCACCCGCCGGGGAATCAATTCCCCGGCTGAGGACACCAAAGTCGGGTAAACCCGACTGCATGGCGCCAGCCGGATTAATCCGGCTTTGGCCGCTCAGCCCGACGATTTATCGTCGGGCGTGGGTGGCTGAGTTGTTACAACAGTTACACTATACAACCGATAAGATGGCTTCGGCAAACGCATCCAGCGGCACTATCCGGTCTGCAAGCCCTGCTTCGATAACGGCACGCGGCATGCCATACACCACACAAGAACTTTCGTGTTCGGCAAAAACCAGGCCCCCCTGGGCCTTAATCCAGGCCGCGCCCTCCTGCCCATCGTTGCCCATACCGGTCAAAACCACCGCCAGCGTACGGCCATTGTACACATCCGCTGCAGAGTGAAAGAGGACATCCACGGAGGGGCAGTGGGGTTTGCCCTGCGTATTGTGCTCCAGCATGGCAACCACCTGGCCTTTGCTGTTGCGCCGCAGGCGCAGGTGCAGCCCGCCGGGAGCCAGGATAGCGCGCCCTGGCTGCATGGGCAGGCCATCCCGCGCTTCCAGCACCTCCAGGGCAGAATAGCGGTTCAGGCGCTCGGCAAACAGGCTGGTATATCCGGCAGGCATGTGTACAACCATGGCTAAGGGAACCGGGAAATCGGCGGGCAACTGCGGCAATAGTTGGCGCAGCGCCTGCGGGCCGCCGGTGGAAACCCCAATCACCACCGCGTCCACACGTCCCTGCCGCTGTGCGGGCACCGGCAAGGGGGTACTGCCCGCCATTTTTCCGGGATTCAGGCGAGCGAGAGGCACACTGGCAGCCGTGAGTACGCGTTCCTGCAAATCCTTTTCGATTTCAAACACCGTGCTGAGCGCCAACGCGGTGGGTTTTTGCACGAACTCCAGCGCGCCCAGTTCCAGCGCCTCCAGGGCTTTTTCGCCCTCCTCGCTGGCAATGCTGACCACCACCACAGGCAGGGGGCGACGCGCCATTTGCTGGCGCAAGAAACCCAGTCCGTCCATGTCTGGCATGAGCAAATCCAGGGTGACCACATCGGGGGAGAGGATTTCCACCTGGCGCAGGGCTTCACGCCCATTGCGTGCTGTGCCTATCACCTGAATACGGGGGTGTTTGTTCAGCATTTGGGAAACCACTTTGCGAATGTAAGCGGAATCATCCACTACCAGGACACGCACAGGTTTTTGCAAGGCCATACACATGCCTCCTGAGGAGTGTGAATGCGATGATACAGTTTGTCAGCGAATTATCCGGCGGTTGGAAGCCGCAGCAACGGGTGCAAAGCCTGCCTCCGCAGGCTGCTTCTCAGGCGCCGGTGCGACGTGGCCGCTCAGGTAAGGGAAACGAGGTTATACCCGGCGATAGAGGAAGACGTCATCTATCTCGCAGGGCTGAAACCACTGCGGATAGCGCAGCAAGGATTCCGCGGCACCTACTGCCACGTATCCGCCGGGATGCAAGGCATGATACAGATTCCGGGCAACGCGCGTAACGGTTTCTTCATCGAAATAAATCCACACGTTACGACAAAAGATGATATCAAAAACACCCTGTGCCTGTACAGCACGCGCGTCCACCAGATTGCAGTAGGCGAAACGCACCCGGCGCATGATGCTGGATAGCAGCCGGAAACTTCCGCTCCCCAACGGTTCGAAATACTTTTCCAGGATATCCGGGGGAATGCTGCGAAACGAACGCCGGGCATATACCCCTGCTTCCGCCTGCCGCAATGCGTGGCGATTGATGTCCGTCCCCAGGATATCCACTTCACCATACAGAAAGCGCGCTTTTTCCGTAAGCGCAATGGCCATGCTGTACGGCTCTTCCCCCGAGGCACAGGCCGCGTGCCAGATGCGCACCGGGGTATCGGGACGGTCGCGCTGTAAATCGGGAACGAGTTTTTCTGCTGCAACACGCAGTGCGCCAAATTCGCGCCAGAAATACGTCTCGTTGACGGTAAGCGCCTGCTCAATCTGCTCCCATTCCGCTTCTCCTTGCGGGTCGTATTTCAGGTAGTAGTAATAATCCAGGAAAGAATCCATGCCGCGCTCGGAAAGCAGCGGGGCCAGTTTCTCAGCCAGCAAATCGTATTTCTCTGGGGCAAAATGCAACCCAATCCGCTGGCGAACGAGTTGGCTGAGCAGGGCCAGGTCGCGGGCGGTGAACTGGTACATGCTGCGCAATGTCATCATCGTTCTACTCGCAACAATGCCCGGTTGGCGGCAGAACGCACTTCCAGGGCAGGGTCTTCATGTGCCATGCGCTGCAGGCAGTCTAGCGCATCATCAGAGGCCAGCAGGGAAAGCGTCCGGACGACGGCCATGCGCACGCCGGTGTCTGCGTCGTGGCTGAGTGCCAGCAAAGCCTTTCTGGCCTCCTCCGACTGCATTGCCCAGGCCTGCAAGAGTTTTACCGCCCGCTGGCGGAACGCAGGGTTAGATTGTGACAGGCGCGCCAACAGCGGGGGCAGGATGGCCAGTCCCATCTCCAGGCAGGCATTCAGCACCTGAATTTCGTCGGGAGAGCGCTCCGCCAGGACTACCAGCGCCTCGGAGACCAGGGAGGGCGGCATGTCTTTGAGGGCGCTCAGGGCGGCATTGCGCACTTCGAAGGCTTCATCCTGCCAGGCCAGCGCGGTGAGCACCTGTACGCTGTTGGATGTCTGTACCTCCTGCAGGGTACGCATGAATTGCAAGCGCTCTTCGACGGGGTGGGCATGCAGCCTGTTCCACAGGTGAGGGACGTTCACAGGGGCGGCGGAACGCAGCAGCGCGCGCAGCGCCGCCTCACGCACATCGGCGGCAGGGTCATCCAGCAAAGTTTGCAACGGCTCCTGAACGGATGCGCCTCCCAGCGTACCGAGCGCCTCGATAGCCGTCAGGCGCACGTGCAGCGCCGAATCGTTACGCGCCACATCCAGCAGACGCGCAATGCTCTGGGGATGAGGCGCCAGCACGGCCAATCCCCGGCAGGCATACAACCGTACCCAGGGGGAGGAATCCGCCAGACCGGCTTCCAGGACAGGACGGCCTGCCTCGGAAAGCGCGATGGCCTGCATGACGGCAGCGCGCACACGGTCACTGGGGGAATGCGCTGCTTCGGCCAGCGCCTCGCGGGCACGCGGGGTATCCAGCACGCCCAGCGCCTTGACCGCGGCCAATTGCACGATTTCCGTAGGGTCTGTCAATGCCTGCAGAATGGTTTTCTCGGCTTCGGGAGCAGCAAAGTAGCCCAGCGAATCGATGACCGCAGCGCGCACCCGCGGGTCAGGGTCCTGCGCCAGGGGCAACAGGCGGCGGGTGTGTTCGGGGTGTCCCAGGGAATTGATGGCGGCCACCACCGCCCGGCGCACCAGGCCAGATGGATGGCGCAATTGCTGCAGCAGGGCATCGAAGGATTCCCTGGCTCCGATTTTCCCCAGCGCAGCAGCCGCCTCCGTTACCACGCTGGCTGTACCAGAACCCAACAGGGTAATCAGCGCGGGCACGGCGCGGGCGTCTCCCCAGGAACCCAGTATCCGCACCAGGTGCACGCGCACGCTATCTTCGGTCTCTGGCAGTGATTCGAGCACCACAGGCAGGGCCTGGGGACCCATTCCCTGCAGGGCGCGCGCGGCTACCGGACGGGAAGATTCGTTTCGCAAGAGGGCCACCAGCGCACGTTGCACGTCTCGTCCTTCCAGCCAGCCCAAAACGGTGATGACATCTTCGATGCCCTGCGCCGCGCCGCCAGCAGCCACCTGGAGTAAGCGCTGCCGGGTTTGCGGGGGCATCCCGGTGCGCACCAGTCCAGGCACCCGCCCGGCAGGGGAGGGGAAACGCTCCGCCAGGCGTACCAGCGCCCGGCACCCCAGGAGGACATCCGCATGGGGGGCAGCCATCCACGTCAAAAGGTGGGGGATTTCCCTGGGGGTGCCAATACTTCCGAGGGCATCCACCACCGCCGGGGAGAGGATAGCGTCATCCAACAGAGGCAACAAATCCGGCAAGACGGAAGGGTCGCCAATGGCGGCCAGGGCCTCGATAGCAGGGAAGGTGAGGAAAAAGTCTGGGGTTTGGAGGTATTCGCGCAACGCGGGCACAGCCTGTACCGCCCGTAACTGCCCCAGGGAATCGATGGCGTGATAGCGCACATTGGGGTCGGGGTCTTCCAGGGCATCCAGCAGCAGGGGCACAGCCGCGGCATGTCCAAATTGCCCCAGGGCCTGTGCGGCGTAGATACGGGTATCCGTATCCTCATCCCGCAGGAGTTCGGCCAGAGTGGCAATCACGGGCAGCGCGTTGCGCTGCAAGACTTGCAAGGCGGCATTGAGCAGCCCCAAATCGTCCTGGCGCTCTTTGAGGACGCGCAACAATTGCTCCAGGGTATGCGGGTCGGCCTGTTTCAGCAGGCGCTCTACCGCCGTGCGGCGCGTCTGCCAGTCGGAAGATGTGAGGTCATCCAGAGGAAAGTTCATCAGGTATTCGCCTGGCATCTATCCACAGCCTGAACTGTGCACGAGAACTAGAAACGCATACCACGAACAACGTGCCCCACGCACTGCCATCGTTCGTGGCACGCACCTTCAGGAGGGGTTTTGGAGACGGTGCGTACACGTCTGGGTCAATTTTTCGACGGTATCCAGGTTGGTGAGCAGGTCCCGTCCGCGGTTATCGTACTGCTTGATGGCCTGTGAGATGAGCGCAATCTGGCGGCTGATGTTGGCGGTGGCAGCAGCAATTTCGTTGGCGGCTTTGCTTTGTTCGCTCAAAGCCCGGCGTACTTCCGTGGACTGGCGGCGCATGAGTTCGACAGCCTTGACGATTTGTTCGGCGCCAGAGGCCTGCTCGTTGGCGGCCTGGGAGGTCTGCCGGCTCATGTGCGTTACCTGTGTGGCCTCGCTCTCCAGGTTTTGCATGCCGCGTACGATGTTCTCCAGGGCTTTGGCGCTGGTGGTGGTGGCGCGGCGCATCTCTTCGGCGGCCTTGACGATTTGCGTCGAGGCCTGGGCCTGCTCTCTGGTGGCCTGAGTGACCTGGGCGGCCAATCTGGCAACGCTACTGGTAGCCTGCACGATATCCCGCGCCCCATTGGCCTGTTCGGCCATGGCCTGCCGAATTTCGGCTGCGGATTTGCGCAGTTTTTCTGCCAGGCGGGCGACGGAATCCACGGCAGAGGCCTGTTCGTTGATGGCGCGCGAAATCTGTGCCGCCTGCGTGGCGGTGGTGTGCACGGCACGCGCGGTGGCCTTGCTGGCCGTGCGCTGCTCCTCGGCAGCCTGCCCCATTTGCAACACCTGTGCGGCTATTTCGTTGATGCCGCTCAGGATAGTAGCCAATCCCTCCGCAGAGGCATCAGCCAGACGGCCGGCATCCTGGGCGAGTTGGACATTTTTCTGGCTGCTCTCCACCGTCTGCCCAATGGCGCTTTGCAAGGCGTGGACGATATCGGCGATTTCCCCCGCAGCGCGGGCAGCCCTGTCGGCCAGGTTGCGGATTTCTTCGGCCACCACAGCAAAGCCGCGCCCGGCCTCGCCAGCGCGCGCCGCCTCGATGGAGGCATTGAGCGAGAGCAGGTTGGTGCGCTCGGCAATCAGGTTGATGCTTTCCACGATTTTTCCGATGTCCTCGGCGTGGGTGCTCATTTGCTGCATCTGTTGGGTGGATTGCAGCAGCCCTTCCTGCACATGCTGGAAGTTCTCGATAGCCTGACGCACCTGCTGCCCCCCGCTTTCGGCGTCCCGCCGAACACGGCGCATGATTTCGCTGGCCTCCGTCCCCAGGCGGGCGCTCTGCTCGGAGGTGCGTTCCAGTTGCAGGGTGGTAGCAGAGGCATCTTCGGCCACCTGACTGATTTCCGCAGCGCTGTTCGCGACCTTGTCGATGGAGGCGGCGACTTCCTCCAGCGCGCTGGAGACATCTATGACCATACTGGTCATGTTCTCCACTGTCTGTTCGACGCGCCGGATAGAGGCGGCCATTTCCTCGATGGTGGCCGCGGTCTCCTCGGCGGCGGTGGAGAGGTCTTCGGCATTGTGCGCCACGCCCTTGATGGAGGCGGCCATTTCTTCGATAGCGGCCGCGGTCTGGTTGGCGCTGGCAACCAGCGCATCGGTTTCGTCTCTGGCTTGCTGTACGGCTTCGTCAACCTGCGTCACGGCTTCGTTGGTTTTGGCAGCGGAGGCAGTCAACTCTTCACTCAATTGCGCCACCCGGCGCACGGCAGCAGAAATCTCTTCGATGGAGGAGGCGGTTTCAATCGTCGCGGCGGCCAGGTCTTCGGAGGATTTGCTCACTTCGTCAATGGAGGCCGCCATCTCGTTGATGCTGGAAGCCAACTGCTCAGAGGAAACCACGATGGATTCGCTCTGCCCGGCGCTTTCCCCCAGCGAGGCTGTGATTTCGTTCGCCTGCGTGCGGACGCGTTGCAGCGCTTCTCTCTGCTGCTGCAACAGGGGGAGCAACTCTTCTCCCAGGCGCTGCATCGCCCTGGCATTCGTCTTTTGGCGTTTGAAGATGCTCATCATCCATTCTCCTTTTCCATGTGCCCGGCATCATCCGTAACAGGGAGGGTTTCCACTTCTTCGGCGCTCAGCAAACGGCGCAGGTCCAGCACCAGGATGAGGCGCTTCTCTTGCGAAAGCACCCCCACCACGTAATCCGCCCGAATGGCAAGTTCGTCTTTTGGGGGCGGGTGGATATCGTCACTTTCCAGGGAACAAAACTCACGCGCCGAATCGACGGCCATGCCCACCCAGCGCTCATCCAGGTTGACAATCACCAGGCGGGAGCGGATATCGTATGGACGGCGCTCGAAACCAAAACGGGCACGCAAATCCACCACCGGGACGACGTGCCCGCGTACGTACACCACCCCTTCGACAAAATCCGGGGCATTGGGAACACGGGTCACCCCTTCGAGCATGACAACCTGTTGCACCTGCGCCGAAGGCACGGCATACGTGGTCTCAGCCACCTGAAACAAAATGTACGGTTCACGCATCAAATACCTCCTTGCGCCAGACGAATAAGAGCGCCGCTATCCAGGACGAGGACAACGCGGCCATCGCCGAGTTCGGTGGCGCCAGCAATAGCCGGTGTGGCTACCAGGGGGTCATGTATGGCATGCATGACGACTTCCCGCATCCCCACCAGTTTCTCCACGGCCAGAAGCAC
Organism: Anaerolineales bacterium; assembly: GCA_034435695.1. Classification (GTDB taxonomy): domain Bacteria; phylum Chloroflexota; class Anaerolineae; order Anaerolineales; family DRKV01; genus DRKV01. Next base: position 12,195 of record DAOTWV010000181.1, read on the forward strand.
GGGCTCGCCGGGGGAATGCAGCAACAGGCCAAAGAGGGCGCCTTGCGGGTTTGCCTGAGGAACGGAAAACAGGTCTGCGAGGCGCGCCAGGTGGATGGCGCGGTCTTCCAGGGGATACCACTCGCGCCCTTCCAGGTGGCTGATGCGCCCGGCTTCCAGCGGCAAAACGCGGACAACGCTATCGCGCGGGATGGCGTATTGCTCATTTCCGACGCCCACCAGCAGGGCATCGAAAATGGTCAGGCTGAGAGGCAGGTACAGGCTGAAGGTGCTGCCGCGCCCGGCTTCGGTGGTGAGGTGCATTTCGCCATTCCAGGAGGTCACCATTTCCATGACCACGTCCATGCCGACGCCGCGCCCTGCGCCCAAATCGGCCTGGGTACGGGTGGAGAAGCCGGGGTGTGCGATGAAGCGCAGGGCTTCTTCGGGGCTGATGGGACGCAGGGTCTCCAGCAGGCCGCGTTCGTGGGCTTTGGCAGCCACCTTTTCCAGGTCCACGCCGCGCCCGTCATCCTGCACGTGGATGATGACGCGCTCGCCGGCGCTTTCGGCGCGAATGGTGAGGGTGCCCTGCGGCGGCTTGCCGGCTGCCATGCGCTCTTGCGGGGTTTCCAGGCCGTGTGTAACGGCGTTCCGCACCATGTGCAACAGCGGGTCGAGCAACTGTTCCACCATGGATTTGTCAATTTCGATGTGCTCGCCTTCGAGCACCAGGCGTACCTGTTTGCCTTCGCGGCGCGCCATATCGCGCACGGCCAGGGGCATGCGCCCGAAGACTTCGGAAAGCGGCACCATACGGGTGCGCATCACGGCCTGCCGCAGGGTACGCATGTGCCGCGCCAGACGTTGTTCGACCTCTCGTAATTCTTCGCCCCCCTGCGCCCAGGGAATCCGGCGGATGATGGCCTGCAGGCGGTTGCGCGCCACCACCAGTTCGCCCACCAGTTGCAGGATTTCGTCCAGGCGGCTGACCTCGACGCGCAGGGAGGGGCTGAGGCGTTTGCGCTCGCGCCGCTCCATAACCGGTGCGGGAACGGGAGGCCGCATCCAGGATACAAAGGGAATGGCTTCCTCGCCGGGCGGCTGGTCACAGGCCAGGATAAACGCAAAGCGTACCTGCCCTTTTTCGATGAGTGGTACGCCTTTGAGGATTTCTCCCAGGTTTTGCAGGTCGGCGCGCACACGGTTGACGTTCACGCCCTGTGCGGCGCGTGCTTCATCTGGCTCGAAGAGCGCCACCCGGATGTGCCTGCCCGCTTCTACGGCCTGCTGCACCAGCCGAAAGTCGCCCGGCTGTAAATGGGGCACGATTTCGGGGGGCAGGGTGACCTGCGGACTGGGGGAGGCGGGCGCCTCCGCGAGGGGGGCGCTTTCCACCGGAGAAGTCTCCATGGAGGGGGCGGCTTCCAAAAGCGGAGGGGGAGCGGCCGTAAAGGGGGATGTTTTTTCCGCCGATTCTTCGGCCTCCCCTACCAAAGCCTTGAGCCTTGCCAGCACCGGCGTCGAATCGGGTTTGGGGGCGTCTGGCGTGCGCAGGGGTTCAATCAGTTGCTGCAAAACCTGCACCCCATCCAGCAAAACCCCGCTCATTTCTGCGGTAAAGGCGCGTTCTCCTTTGCGTATGTCACGCAGCAGGCTTTCCATGACGTGCGCCAGTTCGGAGGCCTCGGCCAGCCCGACCATGCCGCACAACCCCTTGAGGGTATGGAAGGCGCGAAAAAGGGCGTTGAGCGTGCTTTCGTCCGGCTGAGCATCCTCCTGCTCCAGGCGCAGCAGGTGCTCACTGATGGTACGCAGGTGCCCATCGCTCTCATCCAGAAAATCTTGCAGGAATTCTTGCGCCAGAAAATCCATACTTCGTGGAGAGGGGGAAATCAGGAGCGGGTGATATCAGGCAGCAAAGTTTGCAGGGTTTCGAGCAATTCCGCCGGCTGGAAAGGTTTGACGAGATAGCGGTTGGCCCCCAGTTGCAAGGCCTGCTGCAAACTGGCTTCATCCCCGCGCGTGCTGATGACCACAACCGGCATGTCCTCATACGAGGCCAGTTGACGGACATAGCGCAGTACTTCCAGGCCGTGCATATCAGGCATGTTGAGGTCCAAAGTCATGGCCTGGTAACGCTTCAAGGCAAGTTGCTCGATGGCTTCCAGGCCATTGCCGGCCTCGCCGAATTCGGCCTGCAGGGGACGCAATGCCGCCATAATCATCTTCCGCATGGTGGGGGAATCGTCTACAACCAGAATTCGCGGCATAGGTTTCAATCCAGTTTAACAATGAGTTTATGCAGCAAAGCGTGCATTTCTGCAGCATCCACCACGAGCATAATCATGATGTGCGTTTCCAGGTGGTGGTTGCCAATGGTCAAGTGCGTGGAGAGCAACAACACCTGATAGTGCAGATTCCTGGACAGCGAGGTGATGTAGGCGCTGGCCTGCGTGCTTTGCAGGTTGACCTTGACCTGAGGCAGACGAAAACGTACTGCGGCGTCGAGTTGTTTGACCAGGGTACTGACACAGGCGCTCAAGACGATGTTGGAAAGTTCTGCCAGTACGCTGCTATCCTGGCCCATATGCAGGAAAGGCGCTTGCTCTTCTGTAAGGATGCGCACCAGTTGTGCAGCGTGGTCATAGGGGATGACCATCAAGGCAATCCCGTTCAGGTCGCCAAAGAAATTTTGGGCTGTTATCGAGCCAATTGTGCCCACTTCCTTTGCCAGAAAATCGCGGACTTCATCATGCGAAAGCAGGCGTATACGGGCGATGTGCATGTAAACGCGCAAGCCGAACAAGCGCGACATGGCATTTGCTGCGCGTCCGGCGGCAATATTCATCAACTCTGCCAGGGCGTCCTGTTCCAAATCGCTGAATGCGTGCATGGGATTCAATTTTCCAGGAGGGCGCGCACAGTCTGGAGGATTTTTTCCCGGTCTATGGGTTTCTCCAAAAAGGCATCTGCACCCAAATCCATCAGTTCGTCGCGTGTGGCGCTCTGAATATCCGCCGTCAAGACGATGACGCGTACATCAGGGGCCATGGAACGTACAGCGGTGAGCACTTCCTGGCCGCGCATTTCTGGCATCAACAAATCCAGGATGATGATGTGCGGTGGGGTTTGCTGAACGATTTCCAGGGCGCGCATGCCGGAATCGGCCTCCAAGACAGTGTGTGCGTCCGACTCCAGTACCCGCCGCAGGGAAGAACGGGAAAACCTGGAATCATCAACGATGAGTATGTTCGCCATAGATGCCTCCCAATGTCATGTACAACGACTTGTCCTTACACACCAATACGTCCACCGTGGAATACCTTAACATGCCTCCACTGGACAACGTATGCAATTGCCGAAGAACCCGCCCATCTGCCGTGCATGCCCTAATTGTACCGGATTTTTTTACATTTCGTGATACCGATTTTATGACGAATACGCGCGAAAGACTCCATCTCCCATTCCTGAGGAGATGGTCAACGGAGTGCACCATCAGGGGCATTACGGGCAGGAGAGCCAAAGCCACGCGGCGCTACCGCCTTTGTCCATCATGGCAGACGCGGGAGGAGGCAGTCAAACCGGAAGGGTCTCGCGGTGAACGCTAAAGCGCCGCAAGGCATCCCGGTCTACGTCCACGCCCAGGCCAGGGGCCTGGGGAACCGGCAGCGTCCCATCTGCGGCCAGGACGAAAGGCTGCTGGATGATGTCCTGCCGATAGTAGCGGTCGGTGGCAGAGATGTCGCCCGGCAGGGTAAATCCGGGCAGGGCTGCCAGCGCAAGATTGGCCGCGCGCCCCAGGCCGCTTTCCAGCATGCCGCCGCACCACAGGGGTACATTTCGCTCCTGGCACAAGGCATGGATGCGCAAGGCCTGGCTCAAGCCCCCGACTCTGGCGGCTTTCAGGTTGACTACCCGGCAGGCATCCATCTCCAGCGCCTGTGCAGTGCGCTGGACGGAATCCAGGCTTTCATCCAGGCACAGGGGGGTGCGCAAGACGGCCTGCAGGCGGGCGTGCCCCAGCAGGTCATCTTCCGGCAGGGGTTGTTCTATCAGGAGCAGTTCCAGGGAATCGAGGGCCCGCAAGGCATCGGCGGTATCCCTGCGATAGGCGGCATTGGCATCCACCTGCAAGGCGATATCCGGGAAGCGGCGGCGGACGGCTGCCACCGGCTCGGCATCGTAACCGGGCTTGATTTTGAGTTTGATGCGGCGATAACCGCGGGCGCGGTAAGTCTCCACGGTGTGCAACAAAGCCTTCAGGTCTGGCTGCAAACCCACGGCTACCCCTACCGGAACCCGAAGGCGCGCGGCCCCCAACAGTTGCGCCAGCGATTGCCCGCGCAACTTCCCCCAGGCATCCCAGAACAGCATTTCCAGGGCGGCCTTTGCCATAGGGTGCCCGCGCACCCAGGAGGTGCGCGTCTGCACCCCAGCGGGATGCGCCACTGGGGCGTCCGCTATCGCCGGGATGAGGAAATCGCGCAGTACGTGCCGGGCAGTTTCGATGGTTTCGGAGGTGTAAAACGGCGTGCGGAATGCAGCACATTCGCCCCAGGCGGTTACACCGTTGACCATGGCTTCCAGCAGCAAGAAATGGCGCTTCTCCAGCCTGCCCTGCGCCGTGACAAAGGGCGTTACCAGCGGCAAAGCCACAATGTGCAGCGTGAGGCGTTCCAGTTTCATCACAGTGGAGCAGCGGCAAAACGCTGCAGGAAAACGCCAAAGACCTGCATCATGCGGAAGTAGTCGTCCAGGTAGATGTTCTCATCCACGCTGTGCGCACCGGAGCCAGGATGGGTAGCCCCCAGACAAACCGCGGGCGTCCCCAGCGCCTGACAGAGGTCATACATCGGGCCAGAGGCCGGCATGAGGGGGTACACGATAGGGGCCTGCCCGTACACGGTTTCGACGGCCTGCCGGGCAGCCTGCACAATCGCGGCGTGCGGGTCGGTGCGTGCGGCGCGCATGCCCACCAGGGGGTGGACTTCGATGTCATCGTATCCGCGAGAACGCAGGTGCTGTTGCAGGCGCACCAGGGCTACCTGCGGAGTGATTCCAGGCGGCAGGCGCATGTCCAGTTTTGCGGTGGCCGTGTTGGGGATGACAGTTTTGACACCAGGGCCGGTGTACCCTACGCCGAATCCGCACACGTTACACGATGGCTCGAAGAACAAACGGCGCAAGGCCTCCACACCATCCAGGCCTGGACGCAGGGCGATGTTGTATTCGCGGGTCGCCACCTGCGGGTCGAAGGGAATAGCGGGCAAAAGCGCCAAATCTTCGGGAGCAGGCGCAGGCACGATACCCTGCAGGAAAACGGGACGCCCCTGGGAATCGGTCAGGCTTTGCAAGGCCATCCGCAGACGGTCTTGCAGGGCAAAAGCCGGGTTTTCGACCACGTTAGCCCAGGAGGAGTGCAGGGCGCGGTTCGGGGCGCGCAGGCGCAGTTCCACGTACAGAATGCCGCGCAATCCCAGTTCCAGGATGGGGATACCCTCCTTGCTGCGGCGTCCGCTCTCCCAGATGCACCCATCGGCGCGCAGAGAATCGGCGTACTGGCGAGCCACAGCCGGCAGATTTGGACTGCCGATTTCCTCTTCGCCTTCGATGAAAAAGCGTACCCGTAACGGCAATTTTCCAAAGACAGCCAGCCAGGCTTCCAGGGCCTGGAGGCGGAAAAGCAGATTGCCTTTGTTATCGGCCACCCCGCGGGCATACACCGCGCCATCCCGAATCAACGGGGTAAAAGGGTCATGCTGCCAGCCGTCCTCCAGGCGGGCGGGCTGCACATCGTAGTGGTCGTAAATCAGCAGGGTGCGCTCGCCCTCTCCGAATTCGGCGAACACGTAGGGGTGGCTGTCGTCCACCTGCAGGAGGCGCACCTGCGCCCCCAGGTTGCGCAACCGCTCTTCCAGATAGTTGGCGGCTGCCTGGATGTCCTCCCGATGCGCCGGGTCAGTCGATACGCTGGGGATACGGCAAAACGTCAGCAATTCCTCCAGATAGCGTTGACGATTGGCCTCCAGAAAAGCAAAGAATTCTTGCATGTGCGCCTCCATAAGAATGTGACACCAATGGTTTATTCAGTGTACAGGGAAAACCACCCTGCGTCAATTACAGGGCTTGCGCGGGTGAAGGCCAAAACACCGCTTGAGCGCTGGCCTCGAAAGTACGGGAAAAATCGAGGGCAAAAAAGGGCTTGCATTAACTTCGATTAAGGGCTAAACTATTGCAAATGTGACCGTGCACATCCCGCTATTTGGGGCTGTGAAACGCCATTTGCCGGGATTTTGTGCAGTTTTTTCGGAGGAGAAGTCTCATGGATACACCCCTGCAAACCGAGCAAGTCCCCTTGAAGAGCCGCGTGTGGGTCTCCGCCGCGGATGGGGCCATCGCCACGCTGCAAGGCATGATTGGCAGCGGCGCCCTGACCTACTACTTCACCCGCTGGCGGGGTATGGACCCCAACCTGGCCGGCATCGTGTGGCTGTTGTTTGGTATCTGGAACGCCATCAACGACCCGCTGTTCGGCTACATCAGCGACCGCACGCGCAGCAAACTCGGACGGCGCATCCCCTACATCCGCTACGGTGCCCCGCTCTATGCGCTGGCCTTCATCGCCTGTTGGGTCAACTGGCCCGGTACGCAGAGCAATCAGACGCTGATGTTCATTCAGTTACTGACGTTGCTGTTCATTTTCGATACCCTGTACACCGCCATTGCCACCAGCGTGTACATCATGCCCTACGAGATGGCGCTTTCCACACGCGCCCGCGGCAGCATCTTCGTGTGGAAAATCCTCTTCCAGTTGCTGGCAACCGCCGTCCCCCTGATTCTCGTACCCATCATCCAGCCTGGCCCCGGCGAGGATGCCACCACCTTCCGCTGGATTATGACCGCCTTCGGGATTGGCGTGGGGCTGGTGGTGTACTTCAGCACCTTCTTCTACGAGGAAAAACACTTCCAGCAGGAGGAAGAGCAGCCTCCCTTCCTCACCGCCCTCAAAGAGTGCTTCACCAACCGGTCCTTCCTGGTCTTCGAAACCATCAGTTTCACCATCATTTACATCCAGACGGCGCTCATGCAAGGGGTGCTGTACTACTTCGATGAACTCAAAGTCCCCGGAACGCCGTTATACGCCGCATTGGGGATTGGCGTTGTGCTGGGTGTGGTGCTGTGGGTGCAGGCAGTGCGTCGCAAAGGCGTCAAATTCTCCATGCGCGGCATGACGCTTGTCTTCGCCATTGGGTGTTTGATTATGCTGATGGGTGGGCGTCAGGTAGCCTTCGCCACCCTGGGCTTCTTCCTGTTTGGGGTGGGCTTCGCCGGCGGGATGTACCTGATTCCGTTGATGAACGGTGATGTCATAGACATGGACGAGCACCGCACCGGCCTGCGCCGCGAGGGCATGTACGCGGGAGTCAACAGTTTCATCACCAAACCCGCCATCAGCATCGCCCAGGCCGCCTTCCTGTGGATTTTGGGTATTTTCGGCTACGACCAGAGCCTGGCCAAGGGATTGCAATCGGCCTCCGCCCAAACCGGCATTCTGGTTGCCTGGACACTCATCCCGGCGTTACTGATGCTCATCTGCTTCGTATTGCTGCGCTGGTATCCACTGGCCGGGGCAGAGTGGGAGGCCATCAAAGAAAAACTGGCGGAAATCCACCGCGAAAAAGAGCGCCGTTACCTGGAAGCCCACGGTCTGCGTTTCGTGGAATAACCCCACCAGGGCGTCGAATCATCTCACAGGACGGGATGCCTCCCGTCCTGTTTTGTTTTCCGCCCATCGGAGTCTCCCCTGGGGGGCTGACGGCCACCGTGCAAAGTTGTCAGGTGGGTGTAAATCGAAGCGTGCTACACTCAAAACACTGACCACACCATCCATTCTGTTGTTCTCCTCCCGCCATGACATTTTCTTCCACTGCCCTGCTCGAAGTTGTCCGCACATCCCTGCTGCCGCCTCAGGCAGTAAGCAAAACCCGCGAGCACATGCTTGCGGCGCTGGACTGGATTCATACCGCCCAACAGGTAACCTCCGATGGGGGTATCTCCAAAGGGTACGACGTGCTGCGCGCCCGTTGGGGTCCTTCGTACCCGGAAACCACGGGGTACACCATCCCTACGCTGTTGAATGTGGCCTCCCTGCTGCACGAAGCGCGCTGGCATGACATGGCGCTTTCGCTGGCGGATTACCTGGTAGAACAGGTATCAGCCAGAGGCGGTGCAGTGCATTGGGAGCAAAATGCAACCCCGCCGGTGGTCTTCGACACAGGACAGGTGCTCTTTGGCTTGGTGGCAGCATACCGCGCCAGCCAGAAAAGCCGCTACCTGGAGGCCGCACAACGCGCGGCTACCTTTCTGGTAGAAAGCCAGGATGCCAGCGGGGCGTGGCTGCGTAACCAGCACCTCGGCGTCCCCAAGACCATTGATACGCGTGTGGCGTGGGCTTTGCTGGAAATGGACGCGCTAACCCCCGAAAAACGCTACCGCGAGGCCGCTATCCGCAACCTGGAATGGGCGCTGCAACAGCAACACCCCGATGGCTGGTTCTCCCAATGTGCGTTTCGGCCTCAGGAAGCCCCGTACACGCACACGCTGGCGTATACGGCGGAAGGATTGATGGCCTGCGGTCTCTTGCTGAACGAGCGGCGTTACATCCACGCCGCACGCCGCACGGCACTGGCCTTACTCTATCGTCAACGCGAGGACGGTTCCCTGGGTTCGGCCTGGTGGGAAAACTGGCGTCCAGCCGCGACCTCTTCCTGCCTGACGGGAAACTGCCAGATGGCCATTTTGTGGATATGGTTCTATCAGCGGGAAGGGCACCCAGGCTGGCTCGATGCCGCCCAACGCAGCGTACGCTTTGTGGCAGGCACACAATTACGAGGACATCACCTGCCGGCGGGAATACGCGGCGGAATTGCGGGTTCCTCCCCCATTTGGGGACGATACGAACGCCTGAAATACCCCAACTGGGCGGCCAAATTCTTCCTGGACGCTTTGCTGTGGCTGGAAAGCACCACACAAGCGCGTCCGCTGGTGCATTATGCCGGGTAAATGAACATTCCTTTTGTGTGGAACTGGCTCTCGATAGCCCTGCTGGTGCTGTTTCTGCTGCCAGCGGGGTATTGGTATCTGCTGGTTGTGGGGGCTTTTCTGCGTCCCAAGGGCTTGCCACCTGCTATGTCCTTCCCAAAGACGCACTTCGCTATTCTCATACCTGCCCACAACGAAGCCTCCGTCATAGCCGATACGGTGCATCACCTGCAAAGGCTGGACTATCCCGCGCATCTGTATCAGATTCACGTCGTTGCCGACCATTGCACGGATGGAACAGCGGTTCTGGCACGCGCCGCGGGTGCGCAGGTACATGAACGCCGCAGCGGGCCGCGCACCGGCAAAGGGGCGGCTCTCTCGTGGCTGTTACAACGCGTGTTAAGCAACCCCGAAATCCAGGCCGTGGTCATCTTCGACGCTGACACCCGCGTCCATCCCGATTTTTTGCAGGTAATGGACGCCCACATGCAGCGAGGGGCGGCTGTGGTACAGGGGCAGCACATCATCCGCAACCCCCAGGACGGCTGGTTTCCCGCCTTGACCTGGGCTATGTTCCTGGTGGATAACATCTATCAAAATCAGGGGCGCGTCAATCTCGGCTTCTCGGCCAAACACATGGGGGATTCCATCTGCTTTCGCGCCGATGTATTGCGTCACAGCGGCTGGGGGGAGGGATTGACAGAAGACTATCAGTTGCGGCAACGGTTGCTGCTCCAGAACATCCGCATTGCCTATGAACCCCGCGCGGCCGGGTACGGGGAAGCCCCTGCCACCTGGCACACAGCACAAAGGCAACGCGCCCGCTGGTTGCGCGGCACCAGAGACGCCAGCCGGCAGTCCGCACACCTGTTATTGCACCACGGGCTACAAAAGCGCAACCCAGCCATGCTGGAGGGGGGCCTGCAGGCCTACCTGCCATCGTATTCCACGCTGACGGTACTGGCGTTGGTGTTTTTTGGCGTGCAGGCCATGACATTGGCCTTTTGGGGCGTACCGAATCCCAAACTTGTACTTGTCTGGGGAAGCCTGGCCGTGGCGCTCTTCCTGTACCCCTTCTGGGGCCTGTGGCGTGTACGCGCCCCTTTGAAGGCCTACCTGGTGATACTCACAGGGCCTGTGTTTATCGCATGGCGTACCTGGCTGGCAATGCGCGTGCGTTGGCAGCGTACGGCGGTACCATGGATACGCACCCCGCACGGAGAACACAGGCAATAAAAAAGCGGAGACTGACTCTCCGCTTTTTTTTTTGCAGGGAAGGTAGGGGGAAAATGGCTGGGGAAGACGAGCCTTACTTGTTCAGCGCATAAATCCAGGTGTCGGTGTAGGTACAGCGGCTCTGTCCCGATTCCTGCCACACCTCCACCCCGATACGTCCATCATGCCGCTTGATGACCGTGGCGGCGCCAATGCGTTTGCCGTTGGCGTATACCGTGGCAGTATTCCCCTGCACCACAAGGAAAAATTCATTGCTGGCCCCAGCGCCCAGGTCAATGGCGGCGCTGGTACGCGGCTGCCCCATAGCGCTGAATTGCACCTGCCCGTAATCCATGTATTCAATATCCCAGGCTGGCAATCCCGAAAGACGCAGGGTCAAAAAGACATACTGTGCGCCCTCCTTCAAGTCGCTCTCAGAGCGGAAAATGATACCGCACCCCGCCAAACCGCTGGTCGAATCCCATTCGACGGAGGTGTGCAGCACGAAATCGTCGAAGTTCTGCACGCCGCCTATCGGCGCGTACAGAGCGGAATTGTAATCGCTGATGCGCATGTCCAGGTCCTGGGCATCAGTCTGCACCCAGGCCAGTTCGCCGGAATCGGAAGAGATATTCACTGTCTCCAACTGGGCGGCGATTTGCTCCATGAGGATTTGCGCTTGTTCGGTAGCCTTCGCGTCAGCCGTAGCCTGCAGGTTAGGGGTCGGCGTGCTGGTTGGCTCCGGAGTGGGGGTATCGGTGGGCAAGGGCGTGGGCGTGGGGGTATCGGTAGGCACAGGAGTCTCCGTAGGCGTGGCCGTTGGCGGCTCTGGCGTATCGGTTGGCACAGGGGTGGGTGTGGGAGCATTGCCGCCACACGCGCTCAGTAACACCAGAATCACAAGCGCTACCATCACAGTGCGCAACGAGCGAAGGGACGATGATTTAGACATGCATTCTCTCCTTTTCGTAGAAAAACTTGAAAATGTTCCCCTGCCTCCCCCCTTTTGCAGAAAGCCTGGCTTTGAAGTGCGTACCTCCAAACCCGACACACTTTGACTATACGAGTTGCACACCTGCCCGGTTGCACATGGAACCCACGGGGGCGGATGAAACGCCACCCCACAGGCACCCAATATCCACCAGACAGTGTCATCCTGTGTTTGCAGAGGTGCCGGAACGCTACACCCGGGGAAATCCAGGCCCTTTTCTCCGGGTGGAGCACATTATACAACCTGCTTTCGAGCAGCAGGAAGTAACAAATGTCACCTTTTCCGCGCTGGAAAAAGTGCTGTCTGATAGGCGCCGGGTATGCTCTCACCTATCAGACAGCACGCACAATCCCCCAGAAACTATCAGGCCTGGCGTGCCTGATATGCCTGTACATCGGCAATGGCTTTCTTTACATTGACAAATGGCAGGATGAGCAGCCCGGCAAAGAAGAAGAAAATCAGCGAAAGAATAGCGGGGCGCAAACTGCCGAAATACTGGTTCATCACACCAAAAAGGAACGGGCCAATCCAGGAAGTACCGCGCTCACTGACCTCGTAGAAGGAGTAGAACTCGGCCTCTTTGCCATCGGGAATCATCTGGGCAAACAGACTGCGACTGATGGCCTGGCTGCCGCCCATCACCAGGGCGATGAAAGCCCCCAAAATCCAAAATTCCAGCACCCGCGTCTCGCCCTTCATCCCGCCATACGCATAGGTCACCACACCAGCCCAAACCACCAGGCTGAGGATGATGGAGCGCTTTGCCCCCATCCAGCCAGCCAGTTTTCCCCAAAACAGCGCGCCGCCAAAAGCGACAAACTGTATCATCAGGATGACCATCGTGAGCGTCCCCTGGTCGATTTCCAACCCGCCGCGCGCCAGCGGCGCAGCCGCGAAGGTGGCCGCCACGGCAATCACGGTCTGGATGCCGTCATTGTAGAGGAAGTAGGCCAGCAGGTATTTCAAGGTCTCTGGGAAATACTTGATTTCCTTTAAAGTGTGCCCCAGTTGCTTGAAGCCTATGGAGACATACGTTTCTCCGGCCGGCAATTGCCGGGTAGCATGCCGTGAACGCAGCCGCGCCCAGGTAAGGAACGAAAAGCCCAGCCACCATACACCCGCTGAGGCCAGGTTGATACGCACGGCTAACCCCGTGGGGACGCCCAGTTTCTCCCGGAACTGGTAAAAAATCAGATTGAAAAACAACAACAAGCCGCCTCCCAGGTAGCCCAAAGCCCACCCATAGGAGGAAACCCGGTCGCGCTCCCCCTCGCTGGCGATATCCGGCAGATACGAGTTGTAGAAAACGGCCGCAGCCCCAAAGGTCAGGTTGGCCACCACGAACAGGATACCGCCCAGCCACCAGAGCGCCTGCGTGACAAAGAAGAAAGCAATCGTGGCCAGTGCGCCAATCGTGGCGAACAATTGCATCAATTGCTTGCGGCGGTGCGAGTAGTCGGCAATCGCACCCAAAATGGGCAGGAACAACACCTGCATGCCCACCGACAACGAGACAGCATACGGCATGAAGGAATCCGGCGCAACCGGAATCCCCAGGAAGTGCGCCATGCCATCTGGAGACAGTCTGGCTGCTTCGGCCACCAGCGAGGCCAGGTACGGCCCCAAAAAGACCGTTCCAACTGTCGTGCTGAAGGCCGAGTTGGCCCAGTCGTACATGGCCCAGCCAAAGATTTCACGTTTGTCATCAATGGGGGGGGATTCAATGGAAGGGGCAACCGTCGTCATGAGAACTCCTGTAAATCAATGTGGCCTGGTGAGCAAGACCAGGCCAATGCCGGGGAGGTTTGTTTACAGATGAGAAACGTTCACCTGAACGCTAACGCGTCCAATACCTTGGTTTACACCGCAGACGTTTCAGCGCTCTCTTGTTGGCATGATAAGCGGTAACGATGGTGGATTCATCGAAGGCATCCACCACCAAGACAAGTCCTTCGCATCGCCGTGCCAGACGGGAATGGCGATACTGTCGCGGGATATCTCTCTTGCCAAGGAAGAAGCAAATCTGGTCACCGTTGTAAAAACGACGCCCATAGCGATAGACAAACCACACATCCTCTTCCCGGATGTTCCGCTGTGCCATACGCTTGCGCGCATGCCCGCTAAACACAAGCCAGTGAGCGTAGCCGTTTATGGCTGCATCCCTCCTTTTGAAAAGTGCCCCGGCACCAGCCTGTCATACGCCCTCCACCGTGGAGAACGTTTTTTTATTGTAGGTGATTTTCACCAAAATTGCAATGATTTTTATGACCGCCCTACAGGGTTTTCGTTCATCGGCCACAGGTAGGACAACTGCTGGTCAGTTGTCCCCAGGTAGGGCAACGGCTGGTCAGTTACCTTGCCCACCTGAGCACGCAACGGGACGCGGATACTGCGGCCACAGGTGGATTTTTCCTGAATTTCAACGCTCATC
>DAOTWV010000182.1:0-20777 GCA_034435695.1 Anaerolineales bacterium
CGCTCATTGATGCGGTACCAGGTTTGCCCGTCTTCATCCACACGCAGGTCATCTACCCACAATATCTGGCTGTAGTACAAACGCGGTGGCAGGCCGCTTTCCAGGCGGAATTTTATCCACGGGGAGCGCGCTGGTGGGTTTGCCAGAGCAGCATCCACGTACGGCACAGTAACTTCTACCCACATGCCGCGCACATCACCCATCACCGGTAGTTTTTGCACCGGCTCGTTGAGGTGAACCGCTACCGGTTGCAAGTCTGCCGACCAGATGTACCCCTGGGGCGTTTCCACATAGCGTTGATTGTTGCGTCCAGGGCGATAGCCCACTACCTCATGCAGCCAGGGAACGATAGCGTCATCGTACAGTACGCCCACGGTTTCGCTATCGTAATCCGGGCGCACTTTGAGTTCCACTTTGCCAGTGGCTACACGCCCCAGACGGCTATGCTTCGGAAAGTCGGGTAACGCAAACCAGCGCCGCACGGGACGCAAAGCCAGCCCCCCCAGCCCTAGACCGGCCAACTGCAAAAATTGACGACGGGAAATTGCCATGAAAAGAGAACCTCGCAGGTACGGGTATCACATGGAAGGTGTTACAACAGTATATCTTACCCGGCGGGTATTGTACGACAGGGATATTAAACCACAATGAGAGCATTCAGGCCACGGGCAGACGGCTTTGCAGGTGCAATCAGGTGACGGTAGCCCCTTCTCAATCTGCTCCCGCCAGCGGCAGGGACGGTTCTTTTCCCATCTTCTAATTCCCTTTTCATCCCTTTCATCCTTTTCATCTGTGGTCTTTCATCTGTGGTCTTTCATCCCTTCATCCCTTTCATCTGTGGTCTTTCATCCGTGGTTCCCCTTGACAAATACTACCCGAGAAGGCATGATACAGGCACCATGTCTGCTTTTTTACGCCTCCACAACCTGACCAAAACCTATCGCGAAGGACACACACAACGCGTGGTACTGCGACAAGCCAACGCCACCTTTCAGCAGGGGGAATCGGTTGCAGTGGTTGGGAAAAGCGGAAGTGGAAAAAGCACGCTACTCAATCTCATCAGCGGCATAGACCGTCCCGATAGCGGCAGCATCTACATTGGAAACCAGGACCTCACCCAAATGGACGAGCATAGCCGTACGCTCTTCCGTCGCCGCAAAATCGGGTTCATCTTCCAGTTTTTCAACCTCATTCCAACGCTCACCGTTGGAGAAAACGTCACCCTGCCCCTGGAACTCAACGGCATAGCGCGGGCGCGCGCCGCACAACGCGCCCGTACACTGCTTGCCGAAGTCGGTCTGGCGGACCGCTGGGAAACTTTCCCGGAGGCGCTTTCCGGCGGCGAACAACAGCGCGTCGCCATCGCCCGCGCCCTGATTCACGACCCCCTGCTCATCCTGGCCGACGAACCCACCGGAAACCTGGACGAGGAAACCGGCGCACAGGTACTGGACCTGCTTAGCCGGTTGACACGCCACAACCACAGCACCATCATCATGGTCACCCACAGCCCGGAAGTCGCGGCACGCGCCGACCGCGTGCTTCACTTGCGGCTGGGCAAACTCCATCCCGCTTGAATCATCCCCCGGAGGTCATCATGTCGCTCACCATCACCCAAATTGATACCCGCAACAAAAAACAGGTCCGCCGTTTCGTAGATTTCCACTACCGCCTGTACGCCGGCCAGCCCAACTGGACGCCGCCCTTCCGCACCGACATCGCCTTGATGCTCAACAAGGACAAACACCCCTTCTACGAGCACTCCGATGCCGATTTTTTCCTTGCCGAGTGCGATGGACAGGTAGTAGGACGCATCGCGGCCCTGGAAAATCGCCCCTTCAACCGCTATCACGGCACCCGGCAGGCCGCCTTCTACCTCTTCGATTGCATAGATGACCAGCAGGTCGCCGCGGCCCTCTTCGAGCGCGTCTTCGAATGGGCGCAAGCGCGCGGTCTGAACGCCGTTGTCGGCCCCAAAGGCTTTGGCCCCCTGGATGGCTACGGCATCCTGGTGGAGGGCTACCAGCACCGCCAGATGATGAACATGATGAACTACAACTTTCCCTACTACCCCCGCCTGCTGGAAGCCCTGGGGTTCGAGAAAGAAGTGGATTTCGTCTCCTGTTACCTGAGCGCCGAAAAATTTTCCCTCGACCCGCGCATCTACCGCATCGCCGAGCGCGCCCGCAAACGCAGTAACCTGGAAATCGTCACCTTCGAGAACAAACGCCAACTGCGCGCCTGGGCAACCCGCATCGGCCAGACCTACAACAAATCTTTCGTCAACAACTGGGAATACTACCCCCTCACGGAGCGCGAAATCAAATTCGTGCTGGATAACATCCTGCTGGTCGCCAACCCCCGCCTCATCAAGGTCATTGCCCACGAAGGTGAAGCCGTCGGCTTTCTCTTCGGCTTCCCGGATGTCTCGGCGGCCATGCAGCGCGCCAACGGACATCTCTACCCGTGGAACATCCTCGACCTGGTTCGGGAACTGCGCCGCACGGAATGGATTGCCCTCAACGGCGCTGGCATCCTGCCCGAATACCACGGACGCGGCGGCAACGCCCTGCTCTACACCGAAATGGAAAAAACCATCAAATCTGCAGGCTTCCACTTCCGCCACGCCGACCTGACCCAGGTGGCCGAATCCGCCGTCCAGATGCGCCGCGACCTGGTCAACGTGGGCGGCGAAGAATACAAAAACCACCGCGTCTACCGCAAAACCCTTGATTGACATGCTCTCCCTGCGCGCCCTGCTCCGCCACCCCTGGCAGGCTGCCTTGATGGTGCTCGGCATTACCCTGGGGGTTGCCGTCATCATCAGCATTGACCTTGCCAATGCCAGCGCCGGGCGCGCCTTTGACCTCAGCACCGATGCCGTCGCCGGCAAGGCCACCCATCACATCATCGCCAGCAGCCCCCTGGGACTGGATGAGCACCTGTACACGCGCCTGCGCACCGACCCGTTCTGGCGGGAACACATCGCCATGGCTCCCGTGGTCAGTTTTTCGTTCACCAGCCCCCAGTTGGGCGGGCAGCCTTTCACCCTGCTGGGGCTGGACCCGTTTGCCGAAGACGCTTTCCGCAACTATTTTCCGGCCGAAAATCGTCTCGAGGTGCTGAACACCCTCCTGCAAACAGGTGCGGTGCTGCTTTCCCGGCAAACGGCCGAGCGTTACGGTCTGCAACCCTGCCAGCCAACCCGGCCTGGCCCCTCTTGTCAGATAAGCCTGCGTATCGCCGGACAGGAACATCGCGCGCTGCTCGTCGGCTTGCTGGAACCTGCCGACGCCTTTAGCCGCCGCGCCTTGCAAAACATCCTGGTCACCGACATCGCTACAGCCCAGCAATGGGGCGATATGGCCGGGCATCTGACACGCATTGACCTGATTTTGCCTCCCGAAAGGCAGACCGCCCTGCAAGAGACGCTGCCGCCTGGCGTGCTGTTGGAAAGCGTGCGCACGCGTAGCAACGCTGTGCGCCAGATGACCGCCGCTTTTCGCACCAACCTGACTGCCCTCAGCCTGCTGGCACTGCTGGTCGGACTGTTCCTCATCTACAACACGATGACCTTTTCCGTCGTGCAGCGCCGCCCCTTGTTCGGAACCCTGCGCTGTCTGGGATTTACCCGCGGACAGGTGTTCCGCATGGTGCTGGGAGAAGCCGCACTGATAGGCGCGCTCGGCGGCCTCCTGGGAATGTCGCTGGGGGTTTTGCTGGGACAGGGGGCGGTGCGACTGGTGACGCGCACCATCAACGACCTGTTCTTCGTGTTGACCGTACGCGGGGTACAGGTATCCCTCTTCAGCCTGCTCAAAGGCGGGGTGGGCGGCTTTTGCGCCACCCTGCTGGCCGCCGCACCCCCTGCCTGGGAGGCCGCCTCCGTCCCGCCGCGCCTGGCGCTTTCCCGCACCCACCTGGAACATAAAGCCGGACGCGTCATCCGGGGAACAGCAGCCGCCGGCGGCATACTCATTCTGCTGGGAATGGGCATCCTGAGCCTGCCTACCACCAGCCTGCCGCTCAGTTTCAGCGGCACATTTGCCATCGTCATCGGCATCGCCATGCTCACCCCTCTGGCAACCGGCCTGCTGATGCATGGCATCGCCCCGCTGCTGGCCGCCGTCAGTGGCCTGCTGGGACGCATGGCTGCACGCAACGTGGTCAAAGCGCGCAGCCGCACCTCCGTGGCATTGGCCGCGCTGATGATAGCCGTCTCGGTCACCATTGGGGTCAGCGTGATGGTCTTCAGTTTCCGCGCCACGGTTAGCGCCTGGCTGGAGCAAACCCTGCAAGGCGATATTTACATCTCCAACCCCGGCATCAGCACCTCCCAGCCGGGCGCGCCTCTGCCGCCAGATGTGCTCGCCCAGGTACAGCGCTTTCCCCAGGTGGCAGAAGCCGCTCTGCTGCGCTCTGTCACCCTGGAAACGCCCGATGGACCGGTGGAGGTCTCTGCCGTAAGTGACTACACGCATACCGACCCGCGTCTCTTTCTGAGCGCCGAGGGTGCCCCGCCTGTGTTGTGGCAGGCCATGCAGCAGGGAGCGGTCACCATTTCCGAGACGCTCGCAAACCGCCTGGGGATACCCGCCCACGGCGGCCGCCTGCGCCTGCTTACCCCCCAGGGGTGGCGCACCTTCCCCGTGGTCGGCGTGTTCTCCGATTACACCTCCACCCAGGGGAGCGTGCGCATGAGCCTGGATGTGTACCGCAGCCTGTGGGGCGATACACGCATCAACGGCCTGGCGCTCTTCCTCGCCCCCGGAGCGAATTCGGCACAGGTTACCAGCGCCCTGCGCACCGCGCTGAGCGCCTACCCCGACCTGCGGGTGCGCCCCAGCACAGCACTGCGGCAAGATGCCCTGGATGTTTTCGACCGTACCTTCGCCATTACCAGCGCCATGCAACTGCTCACCACCCTGGTGGCCTTCATCGGCGTACTCAGTTCCCTGCTCGCTTTGCAACTGGACAAACAACGCGAATTGGGTATCCTGCGCGCCCTGGGGCTGACCGCTGCCGAAATGCGTCGTCTGGTACTGTGGGAAACCGGCCTTATGGGCACCACCGCCGGTCTGCTCTCCCTGCCTACCGGCTACATCCTGGCATGGATTTTGATTTTCATCATCAACAAGCGTTCTTTTGGCTGGACGCTGCAAATGCAAACCCCGCTCTCCCCCTTCCTGCAGGCAGTTGCCGTATCTCTGGCCGCCGCCATCCTTGCCGGAATCTACCCCGCCTGGCGGCTCAGCCGCATGGTAACCGCACAAGCCTTACGCGATGAATGAAATGAACCGTCCCCTTGTCTTTCTCGTCGTTTGCTGCACCATACTGCTTGCTTCCTGCCGGGGAAACGCCTCGCAACCGCCATCTCCCACAACGCCTCCCTCGCAACCGCCATCTCCCATCCCCTCTCCCACGGCTCCGCCTCCGTCCCCGTTTCCACAGGCCACACTGCCCATCACCGCCACGCGTCCCCCTTCCGCATCCACATCCGCCTTCGCCATTGTTGATGGCAGCCGACCAATGACCTTCCCGGAAGACTTCGGTGCACACCCTGCTTTTCGTAGCGAATGGTGGTACTACACCGGCAATCTGGATACGCCCCAGGGACGGCACTTCGGCTTTGAACTGACCATCTTCCGCGTGGCAATGCGTCCCCCGACCACCCCGCCCCCGCCTTCAGCCTGGAAATCCCAGCAGGTCTACTTCGCCCATTTTGCCCTGAGCGATGTTTCCGCAGAGGCCTTCCACGCTTTTCAGCGGTTTTCCCGCCCTGGGCCAGGACTGGCCGGCGCGCAGGCACAACCCTATCGCGTCTGGCTGGAAGACTGGGGTGTTACCGCACAACCTGAAGGGACGTACCACCTCTTCGCCGAGCAGAACGATTTGCGCCTGGACTTGCTCCTGGAAGACCAGACGGGGCCTGTGTTACATGGTCAAAATGGGTACAGCCGCAAGGGAGACGCTCCCACCAACGCCTCTTACTACTACAGCCTGCCGCGTCTACGCGCTCAGGGAACAATCCACACCCCAGAGGGACTTTTCACCGTCACAGGACTGGCCTGGATGGACCATGAATTCAGCAGTAGCGTCCTCGGCGAGAAGGATATCGGCTGGGATTGGTTTGCTTTGCAGTTCGACGATGGGTATTCCCTCATGCTTTACCAATTACGCCGCGCGGATGGTTCGCTTTCCCCCTGGAACAGCGGGACGCTTATCGCCCCTGACGGCACGCCACACCCCTTTACCGCACAAGATTTCACTATTGAAGTCCTGGATACCTGGCTAAGCCCCGCGACCGAGGCAGTGTATCCGGCAGAATGGCGGGTACGCGTGCCTTTTGCGGGCATAGATGTTCGCGTCACCCCCTGGATGAACGCTCAGGAACTCAACGTGTCTCCAACGATTTACTGGGAGGGGGCGGTACATACTGAAGGCAGCCATACGGGCAATGGCTATGTGGAATTAACCGGCTACGCCGGGAACCAGCCCCAACCTTGAATTCCACCACATCGCCGGGCTGAGCGGTTACGTCTCACTGTCGCTGGCCAACGCACAGTGCACGAAAATCTGGGTACCCACGTGCGCCGCAAGCATCTGCGCAGCGTTGCCATTGACCACAGAGATACTCAACAGGTCGGCGCTATCCCACAGGGCTACCAGGTCACCGGGATTCCCCTCGGCAAAGGTACGCACGAAGGGGATGCTGCGCCCCTCACAAACCACGCGTTGTACCCTTTCTCCGCCCTTGAGAGTGTGCCGCTCCAGGTTGGTTGCCAGGTTCCCAAAGCGGTCAATTTGTATCACCTGCGCCTGGTAACCTTCCTTTGTGCGCGCCACAGTGGGGAAATCGAGCAATATGGGGTCATCTACTGCCGGGCCAAAAGCCTCCAGCGGAACACCCGCGGCCAGATGCGCGCCCAGCGGGGCGAAGATATCGCGTCCATGAAAGACGTTGCTGACCCGCGGCAGGTGGTAGCGCGGGTTATCCGCATTGACTATGCGCACAACTTCGCCGCGTCCGCGCGCCCACAGCAGCATGGGGGTACACAAGCCGTTATCTGGCCCGACGAAAAAATAGCCCCCGAACTGCGCCGCCAGCGCCCGACGCGCTGTGCCCACACCGGGGTCCACCACACACACGAAGACCGTCCCCGGCGGGAAGTAGGGGAAGTGCCGCCCCAGCAGCACCGCACCCTGGAAGATGTCCTGCGGGGGGACATCGTGGCTTAAATCCACAATCGGCACGCCCGGCGCGATGCCATGGATGACGCCCTTCATCACGCCGACGTAGCCGTCTTGCGTGCCAAAATCCGTGAGGAGAGTGATTGGTTGCATTGGTTTGTGGGACAACGGTTCATCAGTTGTCCTGCAAGAGCATTGTAGGACAACTGTTCATCAGTTGTCCTGCGGAAGGACAACTGGCGAGCAGTTGCCCTACGAGAGTGGTTGTGGGGCAACTGACAGGCAATTGTAGAGCAACTGTTCATCAGTTGCCCTATGGACAACTGGCAAGCAAATTGTAGGGCAACGGACAAGCAGTTGCCCTACGAGAGCAATTTCAATATCTTCCCCGTCAGTTCGACGACCAGCACGCCGGCCTTGCCGACGTTCTCGGCGCTTTATTGCTTGTAGGACAAGGCTCAGCCTTGTCCTACTTGACAGCGCCGCCTATCCTGGCTGTTGGTCAAGTAGCGCCGGAGCGCAGCGCAGGCGCATATCGAGACCAAGATTCCATACGCGGGAGGCCCTGCCTGTTCATGGAGACGGTAGCGCTCGACACCTGAGTACTCAGAGCAACGGACAAGCATAGGGGCAACGGACAAGCCGTTGCCCTACAAGAGCAATTTCAATTAGCGGGCTGCTCACGGCTGTACGGTAATCACCGGTAAGGGGGTTTTGGTAGGCAGCAGCGTGACGGTAGGTGTTGGCGTATTCGTAGGCGGTGCAGGCGTGGCGCTCGGCGCAGGAGTGAATGTCGGCGTCGGGGTAAATGTCGGGGTAGGCGTCACAGTAGGCGTTTGGGTGGGGGTGGCCGTCGGGGTGGGGGTAGGCACCTGCAAATCCAGGTGCAGACGCACTTCGGCATAGGTATCCTCGGTGCTCTTCATGTACAGCCGCAAAGTCACCGGGCCGGCAGGCAGGTCTTGCAAATCCCAGGTGTAGATTTTATCGGGCTGAGGAACGCTCGCCTTGCTGCGCGCCAGCAGTTCCCACTTCACCGGGTTCTCTCCTACCCCATACTCCAGGCGGTATTCCTTGAAGTTGGCAGTAGCATCCACCTGAGCATAAATGTCCAGCAGCGGGTCGTGAATGACGGCACCCTCCGCAGGGGCGACAAAGGCCAGTTTGGGGTGCGGGTCGTCGGCGGTACACTGTTGCCGGGGCACGAAGAACAGTTTTTTCTTCGTGAACCCCATGGCTTCTGCCCAGGCACGCCCTTCATCCGTCTTTTTTATCCAGCGGCGGGCGTCGGTATCGGTGACATTGAGGGCAAATTTTTCTTCGGTGAAATCAGAGCATTGCGGCCCGGCGAGTTTCCCCGTCCAGGTATCTATGAGTACTTTTTGCCACAGGTCATACTCCGCAGAAAGCGGCGGCTGGTCGGCGGCAAAGTACTCCCGGCGCTGTTCAGGGCACCATTTGGATGGCTTCGTCCCAGAGACGGCGCACACCGTCTCTTCCACCACCCCTGCGGGCTTGACGAAGGGCGTAGGGTTGCCGCCCGTGAGTTGCTGAATGGCCGTCTGCATGAATTGCGCCCAGATAGGCGCCGCCCCACTCAAACCGGTGGTGTTCTGCATGGGGGTGTAATCGGCATTCCCAACCCACACGCCAACCGCGATATCCGGGGTGTAGCCCATCGTCCAGTTATCGCGAAAATCGTTGGTGGTACCGGTTTTGGCCGCGGCAGGGAAGGGCAGGTTGAGCACCGAGTTGCGTCCGAATTCCATAGCACGCGCTTCGTTATCGGAAAGGATATCGGAAATCAGGAAGACATGCTCGGCACGCAGCACCTGGTCGCCGGCAGGAGGCTGGTATTCGTAAATCACATTGCCGTTGTGGTCTTCGATACGCGTAATGGCCACCGGCGGGATACGCCGTCCGCCATTGGCGAGCACCGCAAATGCGCCGGTATGTTCCAAAAGGGTGACTTCGCCGCCCCCCAGGGTGAGTGCAAGGCCGTAATCTTCGCGCGTCAGGGTGGTAATGCCCAACCGCTTCATCATCGCCACCAGCCCCTGCTCTCCGGGGAGAGTGGCGTCGTCATAAATGCCCACAAATTGCAGCGCCTTGACCGCCGGGATGTTGAGCGAATTGGCCAGGGCAGTGCGTACCGTCACCGGCCCGTGGAACTTGCCATCGTAGTTGACCGGTTTGTAGGGCGGGCGCGGGTCAGCCGGGTCGCCGGAGGGAGGAAATTCGGAAGGCACGTCCCAGATGAGCGTCGAAGGCGTCCAGCCTTTCTCGAAGGCTGCCAGATAGGTGAAGGGTTTGATGGAAGAACCTGGCTGACGCGGCGCCAGCGCCATATTGACCTGCCCATCGATATCCGGGTTGTCGTAATCCGCCGAGCCTACCATGGCCAGAATTTCCCCTGTGGAAGGACGAATGGCCACCAGCGCCCCGTTGGTGGCGTGGTTGGCCGCCAGTTTGGCAACCTGCTCCTGCACGATTTGCTGAGCGGCATCCTGCAGGCCGGGGTCAAGGGTAGTGTACACCGTGAACCCGGAGCGGTAGATGGTCTGCGGGTCGAACTGGCTCTCCAACAGACTGCGGATGTAATTCACCCAATGCGGGTAGCGGATTTGCACATCCGGGTTGTGGAAGGTGTAGTTTTTGAGTTCTTCCAGCGCCTGGGCTGCAGCCACGGCATCCACACACACTGGCTGCTGGTTGTTGCTGACGTAAATGCAGCCCTGCTCCTGACTGGCCTGGAACATGAGCACCAGCACCTGTTCTGAGCGCTGCAAGGTAACCTCGCGGTTGGTGTACACATCGTACACGGAAGGTGCCTGGGGCAAACCGGCCAGGAAAGCAGCCTGCGCCAGGGTGAGTTTGTCGGCGCTCACACCGAAGTACGTCTCTGCAGCCGCCTCGATGCCGTAGGACAGATTGCCGTAGTAGATTTCGTTCAGGTACAGTTCCAGGATTTCATCCTTGGAATAGCGGCGCGTGATTTCCGCGGCCAGGATGATTTCGCGTGCTTTGCGGCGGTAAGAACGCTCAAAACGTTCTTCCGGCCCCAGCAGCAGGATGCGCGCCAGTTGCTGGGTGATGGTAGAAGCCCCGGAAACGACCTCGCCGCTGGTGTAGTTTTGCCACAACGCACGCAGCACGGCAATGGGGTCAAACCCAGGGTGGGAATAGAACCCCTTGTCTTCGGTGGCAATGGTGGCTGCCACCAGGTAGGGAGAAATTTTATCCAGCGTGACATAGGTGCGCCGTCCCGCCGAAGGGTCAATTACCTCATAGAGTACGTTGCCATTACGGTCAAGAATGCGCGTGGTTTCGAATTGGGCTGCGCGCTGGCGTAAATCTGCCACGGAGGGCAATGTAGATGCGATTTTGTAGTACTGGTAGAGACCAATCGAACCTGCTACCAGTCCCAAAATGACCGCAAGGAATACCCCCACAATAGCGGCTCGCAAAGCACAACCTAATCCTCGCTTCCATGAGGCCGGGCGCGGCCGCGTGGGAGGACGCGCGGGAGTGGGGCGCACAGGCCGGGAAGGGGTAGCGGAACGTCTGCGAGGCGGATTGTAAGCCGCTGGTGTGACGCGCGTCGCGCCGGGGTCTTCTGGGGTGACGCGTTTGGGCAGCGGCATGCCGTGTGCATCCAGCGGGGGCGGTGTGATGGCAGGGGGAGCAGGGGGCATACCAGCAGGCGGGGGTAGAGTCTCATCGTATCCCACCGCCTGACGAGGGTGGGTGTCGCCAATGGCCGGAGAGGGCGCGGTATCCCCTGCGGCAGGCTGCGCATCCCCAGGACGCGTCTCGGCCTCCAGGGCGGATAGTTCCTCCGTCAGGCCATCCACAGAAGGAATGGCAGGCAATGGCTCCACCTGCGGCTGGGCAGGAACTTGCAGGGTGGGGGTCCCGGCATCCAGCGCATCTGCCGGGGGAGCAGCAGAGGGCCTTTCCGGGGTGGGAGGCTGCACCGCGGGGGGTTCATCCGCGGAAGGAGCATCCTCCTTCGGCGTGGTGGCATCCATCGCCAGGGTAGGAAGACCAGCATCCAGCCTCTCTTCGTGAGGGCGGGATGTTTCTTGAGAATCGGCTTCTTCTGCCTCTTGCAGCAGGCGGCGAAAACGCTCTTTGGGGTCTTCTTCAGGAATGGGGGAAGGGCGAGACGCTTCGGACATGGGGTTATTCTGCAGGTGTACTGGCAACCAGCACCGACCAGGTGCCTTTCATAACCGTTTTACCAGATTGATTTTTGACACTCAAACGAATGATGACTGCACCGCCTCCCAGCCTGGGGGCTGGCCGGGTTTCGGTGACTTCCATTTCCACGTGAATGGTATCTCCCAAAAAGATGGGGGCTGAGAATTTCCAGTTGTTGATTTCCCGAAAAGCAAGCACCGTGCCTTCCAAAATACCAGTTTGCACGGCCAGACCGGAGGCGATGGATAAGCCTAGCAATCCATGGGCTACGCGACGGCCAAAGGGGGTCGTTTTGCTATACTCGGCATCTACGTGCATCTGGTTGTAATCGCCGGAAAGGCCGGCAAAGGCCACCACATCCGCTTCGGTAACGGTGCGTCCGGCGGTGATGATTTTCTGACCGACTTCAAATTCTTCGAAATACAGACCACGGCGGTGGGGCATGGAAGACATAGGGGTTTCTCCTGAACTATGGGAAGGGAATGATACGGAGAGAACAACACGAGTGACCAACTATGGGACAATTCTAGCACAACCTGCGGTAAAATCAGGGCATGGACTGGAACCTTCCGCTCTCTGCTATCGAATCACTCACGCTGGCCGCGGATGTGCGCTTTGGCGGCTGTTCGTACCTGGACGACCATATCTGGGAACTGAGCACCCGCAAGGGGGAATTGCCAGCCCTGAGTCTGCAAACCACTTTTGGACTACGCGCCCATCGCATGCGCATTTTCCCGCGCTGGGTGGAGGCCGAATCGCCTGTGGAAAACCCGGACGACTACGCCATTCCGCCGGTCATACGGGAGGCGTATGCCAATATGGCCGTGCTCACCTGCTCGCCGCTGGAAGGGCTGAACGCCGAACTGGTTTATCGAGTTCCCCACGCACGCGGCGTTGGCGGGTATATGCGCGTGAGCAACGAGGGTAAGAAAAACCGCACGCTGCGACTGGAATGGGCTGCACTGCTCACTCCCATTGGCGAAGAGAGCCATCGCATGCTGGTCAGGCAGCACGATAACGGCGTATGGTACCTGCACGGAAAAAGCAACGGACTGCACTGCGTCCTGCTCATGCGGGGGGATGTACACCCCAGTCCTGGCCCTCACCCCGCTCTGGCCCTGACCTACACCATTGCCCCCAATCGCAGCGTGGAAACCGTGTGGGCACACGCTGCTGCTTCCACATTCGAGGAGGCCTTTACAGCGGCCAACCAGATTTTGCAGCGCAACCACGCCGCGGAGCGCACGCGCATTACCCTGCTCAACAGCGGAAATTTACGCATCCACACGGGTGAACCAGCCTGGGACACGCTCTTTGCCTTGGGGCAACAACGTGCCTTCACCCTGTTGACCGCACCGCCTCCGCATCTGGAACACCCCGTACCAGTGTTCAGCCGCACCCCAGATGACGGCTACTCGCAACGCGGCGATGGTGCTGATTACCCGCTTGCCTGGCTGGCCGGGCACACCCTGTGGAACAGTGTATACCTTGCAGCCTACCTGCTACCGGGATACCCGGAACTGGCCGCCGGTTTGCTGGAAAACTTCCTGCAGGCACAAGACCCGGAAAGCGGGCACATTCCCCACAATCCCAACCATCCAGAAGGCCGCAGTACCCTGCTGGCTATTCCCCTGCTGGCAGGATTAGCCTGGCAAATTTACCTGCGTCAGCGTGAACAGGCTTTCCTGGCGCGCGTTTTCGAACCGCTATACCGCTTCCTGCAGGCCTGGCTGGCACGCGACGCCGATGGCGACGGCCTGCCGGAATGGCAATCGTTACGCCAACTCCACTTTTTCGACCACCCCTTGTTTTCCCCGCTGCATCCGTGGGCACAGGGCGCAGACATCCGCCTGACCGAAACCCCCGCCCTGCAGGCCTTGTTATACCGCGAAGGCGTGTGTCTGATGCGCATGGCGCAGGTGCTGGGCAGAGAAGGCGCCATTCCAGCCCTGCAGGCAATTTGCGATAACCTGAAAAGCGGAGTCGAGGCGGCCTGGGACGATGGCACGTATTACCCCTGGGACCGGGACACCCACCACATCACCACCGGTCAAGACCTGGGAGCCTACCCCAAAGATGGAGAATTCCCCATCAAGCAGGAGTTCGATACTCCCATGCGGCCTCTGGCAAGTGTGCTGTACGAAGGAGGCACGCCTCCGCAAGTGCACCTCACCATCCAGGGGGTGGCCGCGGATGGTTCTCCCTTGACGGAGCAATTTACTCCCGCCGATTGGCGCTGGGCACCCGGCCGGGGCTATGGTACAGCCAGCCAGGTCTTCCGTCAGATAGAACACATTCACATTCAGGGGCTGCCACAAGGTGCGCGCGTGGTGCTGCGTACCTTGCACACACGTCGCGGCAGCATTGATTCGCTGCTTCCTCTGACGGGCGGTATCCCAAAAGACGAGCAGGCCAGGATGCTCATCGAAGAAACCCTGCTCAATCCGGAAAAGTACTGGCAGGCCAATGGTATCCCCTTTGCCCCTCTGGATGAATCCCCCGAACAGCCTTTGCAAATGGTCTCTCTGTTGTGGAACACCTGGCTTGGGTATGGCCTGTTGCGTTATGGATACCGTCAGCAAAGCGCCGAACTGCTCACCCGCTTGATGAATACGCTGGCCAGCGACCTCGAAAACGAAGGCGCTCTGCACGCCATCCATCACTGCCACACAGGGGAAGGCACACAGGAACACAACACCCTGGACAGCCTGCCCCCCATCGGGTTGTTCATGGAAAGCCTGGGGGTGCGCATCTATTCTCAGTGGCGAGTCCGCCTGGAAGGGCACAACCCCTTCCCCTGGCCGGTGGAAATTCGTTTTCGAGGGCTGCACATCCGCCGGGGGGCAGCACGCACCGAAATCACTTTCCCCGACGGCCAAACCGCGGTAGTGGAATCCCCCGTCCCCTGTGTGGTACATGCAGAAGAAGCGCACCAGCAGCCCAATACCATCCCTGCTCCCTGAAAATCTGATACACATCAGCCAGGGCACAGGAGCAAAACGTGCAGTGGGCAGCACAAGGAGAGTTCCCGATGCTGCCCACTGCACGTTTCTTCGGCCAGAAAAACTTACTCTGCGAATTCTTCCACCTGGTAGGTGCTGACCTCCAGTATTTTGCGCTGCCACAAATCGGGAGGAGCGCCCATCTTCAGGCACAGTTGCGAGAGGAAAGCATGCGGGTCCGGAATTTTCTTCCATACCTGGGGCAGAAAGGTCGCCCGTCGAAAGCCGTCCCGGAGCACCACCCCGTCTACATGGGGACGCAAGAGGGTCGGCAGGGTTTTGGGGTCCTCGTAAGGAAGAGGCGCGGGGGGCGTGAGCCGCGAAATTTCGATGGCAATATCCGGCAATTCATCGGGACGCACAGGGGGAAAGCGGTAATCCTGGGTAGCCGCGGCCGCGGCATGTTCGCGTACATCCTCTGCGAGAGGCTGGTATGCTTCCAGGGCGCCGATGCATCCGCGTAAAACCCCATCTTTTGTCAAAGTGACGAAAACCACCCCCGGCTGCCGTAGTGCAGGCGGCAATGCCTGCAAATCCAACGGCGGCAGAGGGCGTCCATATACCACATGTTCGATGGATTCCCGCGCCAGGCGCAGCAAGATGCGGCGCTCCTCAGGTGAAAGCGGCATGAAACCACCTCCAGGGTCAGGCCAGGCTGCGATACGCCCGGTCATGATAGAGCAGGGGCTTCTCTCCTGCAAAGGCGCGCGCAGCCAGCACTTTGCCCACAAAAAGCGTATGAGAACCGGTGGGGATAGCCTGTTCTACCAGGCAATCAAACCAGGCCAGACCACCTTCCAGCAGGGGGGCACCCGTCTGCAAGGTGGTAACGGACAATCCGGTAAAACGGTCGGCGTCATCTGGCACCCGTCCCGCAAAACGGTCGGAGATTTCGCGTTGAGATTCCGCCAAAATGGTAACCCCAAAATGCCCCGCAGCCTGCACCAGGGCATGGGTACGCGATTGCTGGTACAGCGCCACCAGCACCAACGGGGGGTCAAGCGAAAGCGATGTGAACGAACTGACGGTCATACCATGCATGCGGCCCTCCGCGGCCGCACTGACCACGGTGATGCCCGTCGCCCATTGCCGCATAGCATGACGAAGGTCTTCGGAAAGGGTCATGGTACTCCTAATCTGGTCGTAGTGAAATATCCGCAAAGGCTTGCGGCACCCTCATCTTACTGCCACGCCTGAGGAAAGTCAAGCACCCCGGCAAAGCAGGCAGCAAGTCCCAATTTGCCGGCATGGTATCCACAGATTACGCAGATTGTTCGGCTTTTTCTGTTCTACCGGCGTAATCTGCGCCATCTGCGGATGCATTGGCCCATGTCTGGAATTGTTGAGCGAAAAGGCAGCCGCTTGCCATCTATGCGCAAATCAGGTACTATCATAACATGATAAAACGCATCTTCGGCAACCTGTTGACTACGATGGCGGTCGCCGCGCTGGTCGCCACCCTCTTCACTGCACTGACTTCCCAAAGTTTGTTTGCCAGCGATGCGCTGCCTCCGCCGCCCTACGCCATCCCCACGGGGAATGTCCCCGTCGCAGGGCAAGCGGCACAACCACAAACACGCATCGGTATTGTGGCCGGGCATTGGGGAAACGATGCGGGGGCGGTTTGCGCTGACGGGTTGACCGAGGCAGAGGTCAACCTGAACATAGCCGCCCTGGTGCAGAAAAAACTCAGCGATGAGGGATTCGCGGTGGATTTGCTCAAAGAATTCGACCCCAAATTGAATGGCTACCGCGCCCAGGCCTTGCTCTCCATCCATGCAGATTCGTGCGCGTACATCAACGACCAGGCCACGGGGTACAAAGTTGCCCCCGCGCTGGCAGGCACCCAACCAGAACGCTCAGCCCGCCTGACGGAATGCCTGCGCCAGCGGTATGCCTCCCGCACGGGGATGCCTTTCCACAGCAGCATCACGCCGGATATGAGCAGTTACCACGCTTTTAGTGAAATCAACCCCGATACCCCGGCGGCTATCATCGAGACCGGTTTCCTCAACCTGGATAGAGACATCCTCACCCATCAACCGGAACGCGTCGCCCAGGGGATTGTAGACGGCCTGTTGTGCTACCTGTACAACGAACCGATTGACCAACCGTAAGGCACGTTCTCCCATGTCATCCAGCCAATACCAGCAAGCCCTGCACGCAGCCAGAACGGCATTGCAAAACGGGGAGCGGCGCACCGCCCGCCGTTGGGCTGAACGCGCTGTGGCAATAGCCCCTCAGCGAGAAGAAGGCTGGCTGTTACTGGCTGCTGTGGCCAGTCCGCGTGCCAGTGTGACCTACCTCAACCGCGCCCTGCGCATCAACCCGGCCAGCCAACGCGCCCGGCGCGGTTTGATTTGGGCGCTTGAACGCCTGCCTGCACCAGCCTCCCCCGCCGTTCTCCCATCACCCGCAACAGGAGGCATCCAACGCACCCGTGCGCTGCCTGTTCCAGGCACGGTGCGACCGCGCCTGTGGTGGGCATTGTTGCTCGGTCTGGCTGTGCTCATCCTGGGGAGCCTCACCCCCTTGCTCCCCTCCGTCATCCAGGCAGGAAAGCCTGTAGCGCACGCCCTGGCACAGGTCTTTGCCACTGCCACCCCCACCCCTACGGCAACGTTCACTCCCACCCCTACCTCAACACCTACCCCTACCTTTACCCCCACCCCAACTGCCACCAGTACCCCTACGGCCACTCCGACCTTCACCCCGACGAACACCCCCACTGCCACCAACACCGCCACGTACACCCCCACGCCTGTCGCAACAGCCACCCCCCTGCCACCTCCCACAACTCCTCCGCCAACGACAGTCCCCCTCCTTCTGCCTCCCGGTGTAGAAAAAGGCGAACGGTGGGTAGACGTTGACCTGACACATCAGCGCGCATACGCCTACCAGGGCAAGAAATTAATACGCGCTTTCGTAGTTTCCACTGGAGTCTGGCAGCACCCTACCGTCACCGGCCAATACCACATCTACGTCAAATACGAGGCCGCCGACATGGCAGGCCCAGGCTACTACCTGCCCGCCGTCCCCTACGTGATGTACTTCTACAAAGGCTACGGCCTGCACGGAACCTACTGGCACAACAACTTCGGCACCCCCATGAGCCACGGCTGCGTCAATTTCACTATCGAAGATGCCCGCTGGCTGTTCAACTGGGCTTCCGTGGGCACATTGGTAAACATCCACTACTGACGCCACTCATGCATCATTCCCCCCTCAACCGCCGCGATTTTCTCAAACTTGGTCTGCTCAGCCTGAGCGGAATGGCACTGCGCCCCCTGCGCGCCCTCCAGGGAGAAACCTATCCCCCCCTGCCTCCTCCGGAACTCTCCGGTCAACAGGGACGCGTACTTGCAGGCAACATCCACGTCTATCGCCAGCCCAGTTTCGATAGTCCCAAAGTCAAGACCTATTGGCGGGATACCGTGTTACCTATCACTGGCGTGACCATTGGCGATGCGGAACCCGCCTACAACCGTGTCTGGTATCGCATCGGAGTCGAAGGCTTTGCCCATTCCGGGAACATTCAGCCGGTGCGCACCACCCTGAACGAACCGGTAGAAATCCCCAAAGGCGGCGCGCTGGTCGAAGTCACCGTCCCTTACACGGAAGCGCGCTGGGGGGCCTCAGAAAAATTCAGCATCGCCTACCGCCTGTACTACGAAACCACCCACTGGGCAGAAAAACTCGTCCACGATGCCAGCGGACACGCCTGGTATCGCCTGCTGGAGGACAAGTGGGCTTTGCATTACTATGTGCCGGCGCGACATGTGCGCGTCGTACCGCGGGAAGAACTAGCCCCCCTCTCCCCTCAGGTGCCCCCAGAGGCAAAGCGCCTCGAAGTGCGCCTGGCACAACAAATCGTCATCGCCTACGAATACGACCGCCCGGTTTTCATGGCACGCGCTGCCACAGGGGCTGTCTTTAGCAATGGCAATTTCACCACTCCCATCGGCAGGCACTACACGAAACACAAACGCCCCTCCCGCCACATGGCCGCCGGCGAAATCGGCTCCAACGGCTACGACCTGCCAGGCGTCCCCTGGGTCAGTTACATCACCAAAAAAGGCGTCGCCTTCCACGGCACCTACTGGCACAACGATTATGGCCGCCCGCGCAGCCACGGGTGCATCAACCTGACCCCAAAAGCATCCAAATGGATTTACCGCTGGACGCTCCCCACCGTGCCGCCTGACGCACAACGCCTGGTGGCCGAAACTGGCACGCGTGTGGATGTGATATGATGTCTGACGGGGAAATCAGCGTGTACCAGTGCCCCGCCTGTGGGTTCCGCTTCCCGGCGGAAAGCGACTCCCCCGCAGCGGCTACCTGCCCCCATTGCAACGCCCCAACCCGCGAGGCGGTACGCTACCTGCCCCACCGACAAACATCCCCCTCCCCTTTGCCCTCCCTGCACGTGGAAGCCCTGCTGGATAACCTGCGCAGCGCCTGGAACGTGGGCAGCATTTTCCGCATAGCGGACGGGGCTGGTATCCGCCGCCTGCACCTGTGCGGCATCACCCCTCCAGGAGACCACCCCAGAATACCCAAAACCGCGCTGGGCGCAGAGAAGACCATCCCCTGGCACAGCCACCCCAACGGGCTGCACCTTGCCCGCACACTCCAGGAAAGAGGGTACCGCCTGTGGGCGCTGGAAACCACCCCAAAGGCGCGTCCGCTCTTCTCGCTCCTGCCTGTCGAGACGGATTCTCCATTGGTGCTGGTAGTCGGCAACGAACGTTGGGGGGTAGACCCGGAAATCCTGGGACTCTGTGAACAACACATTTTCCTCCCCATGCAAGGTAACAAGGAATCGCTCAACGTGGCAGTGGCCTTTGGCATCGCCGCCTATGCCCTGGCCTATACGCGTTAGAATTGAGTAAAAGTTTCGCTATGCGCATTACAACCCAGGGGGAAAATGGTAAACTTGAGGTGTACCAATCTTTACCACCAGAGAGTAAGCCATGAGCCAACCTGTATTTGCCGGTTTGATTGTTGACGAATTCGATAACCCCGTTGAGACAGCCTACGTGGGCACCGAACCGTGCTACGTGGTAGACGATGCTGGATTCCGCCGACACATCCCTGCCGAAATGGTAGACCGTCAGGTTTTGCAAGCCATGAGTGAAGGAATTCAGGGGCACGAGGACACGCTGGCAGAAATGGCTGCCCGACAGTTAGGCCAGGATGACATCTTTTCAAAGGCTATCATCCAAAACCAGTTGCAAAACATCGAACAATCCCTGGAACAATTGATGCAGGTCGGCCTGCCCGAAGAGGTACGCGCCTACCTGGGGATGATGGGTTTTCGCATTCGCATCAACGTGCATGGCGAGGTGCTGGAAGTGGAACAACCCGGCATCATTGCCCCAGATGACGAGTGAAACGAGGCTGCAATGTTCGATTACGTTGTTGACGTTACCGATACCAATTTTGATTACGAGGTGATTGCCTACTCTCAACAGGAAGCCCCCGTCATTGCACATTTTTGGGCTGAGTGGTGCATCCCTTGCCGGGTGGTGGACAAGGTGCTGCGCGAGATGGCGGAAGAGGCGCGCGGGGAATTCCGCCTGGCACGCGTGGACGTTGACCGCAACCCCAAACTGGCGCGCCGCTTCCAGGTGCAAAGCCTGCCCGCGTTGCGCGCCTTTCAGCAAGGGCAAAACGTCGCCCGCTTGAGCGGCACGCTCACAGAGGCGCAGGTACGTGAGTTTGTGCGCACCACCCTCCCCGATACATCCCGCCTGCTTCTGGAAAAAGGCTTCAGCCTGCTCAAACTCGACTCTCCTGCAGGCGCACAACAGGCATTCGAAGCCTACCTGCAGCAACACCCCAATCACCCAGTCGCCCTGCTCGGCCTGGGACGCGCCCTGCTTTACCAGGGGCAAGGCTCGGCCGCACTGAAGGCTTTGCGCGCCGTCCGTGCCGACCATCCCGCATACGCACAGGCACAGGCCTTGCTGCCTCTTGCTGAGGCGCTCACCCAGGCCCGCTATGCTGACCCGCTGGACAGTGGCACCCCACAGGAAGCAGCCTACTGGCGGGCTGCCCAACTGGCCCAACAGGGAAATTTCCCTGCCGCGCTGGATGGCCTGTTGGATATCCTGCGCACCGACCGGGAGTACCAACAAGCACACGCACTCATCCTCAGCATCATGGCATTGCTGGGAGAGGATAATCCTCTCACTGCCCAGTACCGCCGGGAATTGGGATTGGTGCTGTTTTCCTGAAATCCTTTCTCCCCTATTGGCCGCCTTCGGGCGGCTTTTTTTATTCTCAGCTCGTAACTGCTCAGCCCACCCGCCGGGGAATCAATTCCCCGGCTGAGGACACCAAAGTCGGGTAAACCCGACTGCATGGCGCCAGCCGGAT
>DAOTWV010000183.1:0-5834 GCA_034435695.1 Anaerolineales bacterium
CCATACATGCGATTGACGATGCCGGCCTCTGCCTCGCCGCTTTCAAGGGCCTGGAACACCTCATCGTAGGTATGCACCCATTTGTAAACAGGGTGGATATTGAAACGTCGTGCCAGTTCTTCGAAGGCCTCGGCGTGAATGTCATCGCTCAATAGCGCCAGAGGCACGTCATCCAGGTCGAGAATGGACTGTACGTTGCTCCCCGGTAGGGTATACACCCGTCCCCAATTGGTTATCACCGGCTCCTGGGAAAAATCGAAGCGCTGGGCGCGTGTTGCGGAATAGGCTATGACCCCCAGCAAGTCAATTTCTCCGCTTTCCAGCAAATCCAGGCAGGCCGAAAAATCGCAATGCTGCCATGTCAACTGCCAGTTTTCCTGGGCGGCAATTTCTTGCAACACGTCGACAAAAATCCCCTGGGGGTTCCCCTGTGCGTCCACACCGGAGAGTGGCATGTTATCGTACACACCTACACGGAGGACGAGGGCGGCTGGTTTCGGGGTACCTGTGTCTTGCGCAGGGTGGTGAAATTGGGGGTGCTGCGATGTGACGGACGACTTGCTATAGGCTGGTTGACCACGCGTAAACAAGATAGCCAATCCGGCTATTATCCCCCCCAGGAGCAGAACAAGGTGGCGTTTGCGTATCATGGTATTCAGGTGTGGATGAAATCGCCTGGAGAGGCGTGGCTGTTGGGGGCGGGGAGCAGAGGCAACAGGGCGCGCAACTCCTCCACACTCGCCTCCGGGATGATGGTGTCTATGTGCGCATGGTTGGATGGCCTGTCGGCATAGCGTGTGACCCAGATAGCAGGCATGCCAGCATTGTGTGCGCCAAGGATGTCGGCTCCAAGCGTATCTCCAACCATGACGGCATGGGTAGGCGGACATCCCCAGTGTTTCAGTGCCAGGGTGAAAATGTGGGGGTTGGGTTTGCGGATTCCCGCAGCAGCAGAGGTCAAAATCACGTCGAAGTACTCTCGCAGGGCATGTTTGTCCACCAGGGTTTGGACATCTTCATCGTGGGCAGCGTTGGAAATCAGCCCCAGGTGAAAGCCGCGGCTTTTCAGGTTGTGCAGCACCTCATGGGCTTGTGCATCCACCTGCCAGTACGCCTGGGTAGTGGCGTACATGCGCCGCAGCGCCTGTTGTATTACCGCATCGGGAAGATGCGGGTAACCCTGTTCCTTTAGCACAGTGGTAAGCACATAGGTCGTGGTTTGTTCGATGAAGTCGGTTTCTCGCTTCTGATAATAAGCCTTCAGCGCCTGACGCAGGGTGTGCAGGAATGTCTGACGCTCCAAATGCACACCAGACTGCACGAGCGCTTCCCACACACCTTCTTGTGCCTGTAGAAAAACCTGTGGCCAGTCGGCATTGAAATACAGAAGCGTGTTTCCAAGGTCGAAAAATACGATATGTGTATGTCTCAAAGAAATTACCATACTGAGGCTACCCTAAAACGATTTTCTGGCACCCTGACAAATATCATACCAGTAATATGACATTTGTCAGGGGGATTTGTTGGGGCTTTTTGCTATAGTGGATGTGCAAAAACGCTGGTGCACCCTGAACCAGACCCATGCGTGCAAGGGAGCCGCTCTCCTGGAGCGTGCTGCCAATCAAACCGGGAGAAACCGGTGAGCGAAGGGGCTGGCAGGCGGTTTGAGGCTGGTTCGACCGCATCCTCTTGGGTGTGAGTAGGAATCGGTGGATAACCTGCCCGGCGTTTTTGCTTTTTTGTTGGGCGCACCTCTTTTCACTGGGGGAGAGAGCAGAGGAGCATTTCAGAAATGCCACACCCTGGCTGCGAGGGCACGAAATTTTCGGGTACCCTTGTCAGCGATTCAGCATGGAGCGTAACAACTCAGCCACCACACCCGACGATTTATCGTCGGACTGAGCAGTTACCATGGATGTAGCAAACGCCTTTCCGCTGCGGTTGATGGTGGCTGGGAACTTCTCCGCGTTGCGGTACAATGAACATGATGTATGTGGCTGCCAACCCCGGCAGCAGACTTCTTTCCCTGGATGGAGGCCAGAGGTGAAAATTCGTACGCAAATTGGTTTGACTTTTGATGACGTGTTGCTGGTGCCGCGTCGTTCTGGTATTCGCAGCCGTTCTGCGGTGGATACCTCTACCCGGCTGGTGGGTGATATCCGCCTGCACATTCCCATCGTCAGTGCCAACATGGATACCGTAACCGAGGCCGAAATGGCGATTGCCATGGCGCAGACTGGGGGAATTGGCATCCTGCACCGCTTCATGAGCATCGAAGAACAGGTTGCCCAGGTAGAACGCGTCAAGCGTTCCGAAAGTTTTATCGTTGAAAATCCCAGCACCATTGCGCCACACACCCCCCTGGGCGAGGCGCGCCGCCGCATGATGGAAAAAGGCATCGGCGGGTTGGTGGTGGTGGATGAGAGCGGCAAACTGCTGGGGATGCTCACCACTCGCGACGTGATGCTGGCACCCGATGATTCCCTGCCCGTTATGCAGGTGATGACGCCGCGTGAACGTCTGGTAGTGGCCTCGGAAGACGAGCATCTGGAAACCGCTCGCCAGGTGCTCTACGAGCACCGCATTGAAAAACTGCCGCTGGTAGATGCCCGTGACCACCTGGTAGGGCTGATTACTGCGAAAGACATCGTCAAATTGCAGAAACACCCGCACGCCACAAAAGATACCAAAGGGCGTTTGCGGGTGGGGGTTGCCATTGGCGTGCGCCCGGAAGACCTGGAGCGCGCCGTGGCCTGTGTACAGGCTGGCGCAGATGTGCTTGTCCTGGATGTGGCCCACGGACACGCCGACCATGCCCTGGAGATGGTGCAGGCCGTCAAGCGGCGCCTGCCGGATGTGCCTCTCATTGGGGGGAATGTGGCAACCCCGGAAGGCGTGCGCGACCTCGTGGAGGCCGGCGCCGATGCTGTCAAGGTCGGTGTTGGGGCTGGGTCTATTTGCATCACCCGGATTGTCACCGGGTTTGGTGTGCCCCAGTTGAGCGCCATCATGGAATGCGCCGAGGAGGCCAAACGCCTGAACGTGCCCCTGATTGCCGATGGCGGCATCCGCACCTCTGGCGACATCACCAAGGCCCTCGCCGCGGGTGCAGATACGGTCATGCTGGGCAGCCTGCTGGCCGGCACGGATGAAAGCCCTGGGGTGGCTGTTGTGCGGCAGGGACGCCGCTACAAAGTGGTGCGCGGCATGGCTTCCCTGACGGCCAATGTCGCCCGAAAGCGCGTTGGGCGGGATGAAGACCTTTCACAGGAAGACTGGGAAAAAGTCGTCCCGGAGGGCGTAGAAGCCATGGTTCCCTATCGCGGCGCGGTGCGCGATATGCTCTATCAACTCGTGGGCGGCCTGCGCTCTGGCATGAGTTACGCCGGGGCGCACACCATCCCCGAACTGTGGGAGCAGGCCGAATTCATCCGCATCACGCCTGCCGGGCAGCGCGAATCCGCACCGCATGATGTCAGTGTGATGTAGCCTGCATTGCGCAGACCACGCAGGTTCCTGCAGTTTTTTGCTGGCCTGCCAGTGACCTGTTTGCCAGGCTCACACTACCTCGCCCAGGTAGCCCAGTTCGGCCAGGATTTCGAGGACTTTTTCTTCTGCACCCTGACGCACGAGCACAGAGGTCGGTCCAAGCGGCTCGCCCAAAAAGCGGGCCGCTTTGGATTTGCGGACTTTGTCCATCACCTCCGGAGAACGCAGCCGCAGGATGACCGCATGTTGCAGGCGGGCTTGTGTGCCGTGTTGTCCCCATTGCTGGATGGCGCGTTGTAATGTGGGGGGGACCTGCCGGGCATGACGGGCTAGCAATTGCAACAGATGGCGCGGCTCCAACCCCTGCGCGCGGGCACGTTCCAGCGATTGGGGGGTAATGCGGTAGGCGTAGGCCGCGGCTTTGGTGCCTTCCCAGGTGCAGAAGCGGGCAATCTGATAGCGCACAGCGCGCGGTACACCGGGCGGGGCGAAAACGCGTCCGCTGGATGTGGCGTGTAGCCTCTCTTCTTCGGCGGGAAGCCCCTGGGGAGGGG
Source organism: Anaerolineales bacterium (assembly GCA_034435695.1). GTDB lineage: Bacteria > Chloroflexota > Anaerolineae > Anaerolineales > DRKV01 > DRKV01. The sequence continues at coordinate 4,044 of DAOTWV010000183.1, forward strand.
TGCCGCGAAGCAAAGCGCCTGCCCAGGATGACCAGCGAAACGCGGTGGGTTCTTCCCCCTGGGCGGGCAGGGCGACCTGTACCAGCCCCAGGTGGCGCAATGGCCCGCTTATCAGGTAGCGCAGCAAGGCACCATCCACGGCATCCCAATGTTCGATACCGCGCAAATAGGCACCGCTTTCCACATCCCGCAGGTACCACGAATCGAAATCGTTGGCCGGGCGTTGGAAGCCGGGATGGTGTTGCTGAATGGCGTGTACGAACGCGGAGAGGCTCCACCACGTCTCTGGCGGCACCGTAGCCAGAAAATCGAGCATGGCCTGGCGGGCCTGGATAGGGTCGTTGCGCCATTCGCCCTCGCTTTGCAGACCAGGCATGAGACGCAAATCGTTGCATTCCGGGCTATGCAGCCAGGCCTGCCAGAGTTGTAGCAGTGCGACGGGACGCGGGGCTTCCAGAAAGGTGCGTACAGCCTCCGGGTTGACCCCTCCGGCGGGGTTCACAAGTCCAGCGGCACGCAACACGGCGAGCAGCGCAGCATACGAAAGCGTGTGCAGTGGCTGCGTTTCTTCGGGGGGAAGCCCAACTCGCAGGGCCGCGAGCAGGGTACAGGCATCCTCCAGCAAAACATCCCTCAGGGGTTGTGGCCGACTGCGCTCGGCAGGAGTAGCAGGCCGCCCCAGGGGGGAGTCCAGGTGTTGTGCCGGGGGCGGCAGGAGTGCCGCCAGGTCTTCAGGGATGTACACCATTTCCTGCGGGCCATTGGGCGTATCGAAGAAATTGCGGGCAATCAGGCCAAAATACCACAGGCGCTCTGCTGGAGAAACGGGAGCGAGGTCGGGGCGTTCACGGTCCCGGCGGCCTGCGCCCATCTCCCGGATGGTCCCATGTTGCAGCGAAAAAACCTGCCAGGGCATTTGGCCGCCGTGTTGCTGCAACTCTTCGAGTGCGGCGCGGGCCTCTACAGGCAGAGTTTCGACGATTTCTTGCACCAATTCGGCGTCCAGCATGAGGGGCACCAGACGTTGCAAGCCGACGCGGGCATCCGGGGCCTGCCATTCGGTCAGTCCCCAATGTTCGGCGATGATGCGCAGGTGTCCCAGGTCTTTTCCCTGGAGGCTGGTGGAGAGGGTAGGCATGGGAGGAATGTGCGGGGTGCGGGGTGCAGAGTGCGGAGTGCGACGTGCAGAGTGCGACGTGCGGGAGTGCAAGGTACGGGGTACGAAGTACCGGGTACGGCGTACGGGGTACGGGGTGCGGCGTGCGACGTGCGGGAGTGTAAGGTACGGGGTACGGAGTACCGGGTACGGCGTACGGGGTACGGGGTGCGGCGTGCGAAGTGCGGGGTACGGAGTACCGGGTACGGTGTACGGTGTACGGTGTGCGGCGTGCGAAGTGCGGGGTACAGTGTACCGAGTACGGAGTACCGGGTACGTGGTACGTGGTACGGTGTACGGTGTACCCGGTACAGTGTACTATCGTCTGCCGTCCCCCGTCCCACCCGCAACTTCGAGCGCGGCGCGATGCAGGCGGACGTCCAGCCGATGACTGTCGTGGCGCGTTTCGAGGTAGATTTCGCCGTCGGTATGCACGTTGAGCGGACGGGGGCTTTCGATATGCGCCCGCTGACAATTCCCCAGGCGGATTTCGGGCAGGCTGACGTGCGTGCCGTTCATGGCTCTGAACAGGGCGCGCACGGTGCGCCAGCGCGGCACGCGTGCCAGTCTGGCATAGCCCATCACGCCATCATCAGGGCGCGCCTCTGGAACGAGGAGAAAGGCGCCCCCCTCGC
>DAOTWV010000184.1:0-11353 GCA_034435695.1 Anaerolineales bacterium
TGCAAGGCCGTGACCATGCGGCGCACATCCGCCGTACGCTCGGCGACCTGCGCTTCCAGGGTGCGGTTGAACTCCCGCAGTTGCGCATCCCGCTCGCGGATGGCGGCCGCCATGCGGTTGAAGTTGCGCGCCAGTTGCCCCATCGCCCCGCTGGAGAGCACCGGAACGTCACGGTCGTAATCACCACCAGAGACGGCAGAGACTGCCTCACTCAGGATATTCAAGGGACGCTCCACCACACGCTTGAGCAGGTACGTCAGGGCCTGTAAAAGCAGCCACATGCCAACAGCCAGCCCAACGATAAATGTCAGTGCGGTGCGCCGTCCATAAGACACAAAGGTGCTCATGTCCAGTGTCACCACCACAACCGTGTTGGCATCCTCGCCGACGTCTACAGGAATGTATGCACTGGCAAATGGAGCCATCGCCGGCAACAACGGCATAGGCCAATACTCCGGTTTGCCGCTATCCAATGCCCGCTTCACCCACTCGCTGTTCTCCAAACGCGTTCGCAAACGGGGGGCATGGTTATCGGTGTCATCAAACAGCAGTTCTCCATCGTAGAACACGGCCGTGTGCAGGTCTGGCTGGTTAAAAGTCAAATCGTTTAGAGCGTTCTCATCAATGATTTTTCCGTTCAGCACGGCCCCCACAATCGTCCCTTGCGCATCCCGCAGCGGCGTCACAACGCCCAACAGATAGCGCGGGGCAATGCCTTCCGCGCGGGGAGAGGTCAACACGGTAAAAAAGGTCTCCCCCTGTAAGGCGCGCTGAAGTACCGCATCTTCTCCAGTGAATTCCAGCGTAGTCTCCCGATGTATTTCCACCAGAAACTGGCCTGTGGCATCCACGACATCGATATTTTCGGCCCCCAGAATGGAAGCGCGCGTCAGGGCGATATCCTGCGCCAGGGCAGGGTCACCTTTGGCCACCGCGCGTGCCAGTTCACGCGATTCGGAGAGCAGCAGGGTCTGCGCCCAAACCTGCTGCCGCCACTCGGCGAAATGCGCCTGCACCATGTCCGCGTCACTGTGCAGGCGCGTCTGGCTGGTGATTTGCCCCAGGCGCACGGTGTTGACGGCATACACAATTCCCAGGAACAACACCAATGCAATTTCCCAGAAAACCAGCAACACGCGCACGCGCCCCAACAGGGTGTAGCGCGCCATGCGCTCGTCCAGGCGGGTCAACCAGGGTTGAATCCAGTTTTTCATCGGATCACCGAGAGAGCAGGCGGGTCAGCAGGGTATTCAGCATTTGCAGGGATACCGGCTTGGTGAGGAAAAATTCCACTCCCAGTTCCTCGCTCATATCGGCATACTGCGGCTCGGCAGAGACGACCACCACGCGCGTGCCGGCAGTCCGCAGGGTATCCTGAAATTCCCGCAAAAGCATCAACCCGTCGCCGTCCGGCAGGCGCATATCGCACAGCAGGATATCAAAGGCGCTTTCTTGCAGGCAGCGGCGTCCTTCGGCCAGCGTATAAGCCGAGACCGTCTCGTGCCCGGCGCGGCGCAGCGCCCGCGTGAAAATTTCCTGCAGGTTTTCCTCGTCTTCCAAAATCAAAATCTTCGCTGTCATGGATACTCCTTCGCATTGGCGTTTCGGTGCGGATAAGAAGTGTCATTACCCATACTTCAGGCTATGATAACAAAAAAGGCAACGCCCAACGTAAAAATAGCGTTGCTTTTATGGCGATTTGGGTACGTACGTCTGGGTACACAGGAGCACTAAAGATGTGTTGGGCAGTAGAACGCTGGTGCCGCTGATATCCGCTGGTTGTGTTGGTTTTCGCCGTTTACTTGGCCGTATCTGCGAGAATCTGCGTCAAATCTGCGGTATCTGCGTTCCGTTGTGCCAGGCCATACCGCGATTCACCAACAACGTTTTCGTACTCCCCCTCTGCGCAACCTACACTTCCCAATGGTACTGAATCAGTGCGGCCAGGTAGGGACGCCCGTTATCCCACACGATGCCCAGCGCCCAGGTGCGCCAGTCCAGTTCGGAATCTGCCGGGGCAGGGCGATACAACGCGATAAAAGGCATGTTGGGATACGGCCAGGTAACCAGCCCGGCAGTCCCGCCGGTGGCAAGCCCGTTTTCCAGCGAATTGCATACGGTCACAAATTCCGCTGTGGCCACCTCTTGCAAGCGCGGCAGGATGATTTCTGCAAAACTGCCCTGCAGGGGCATGCCGCTGCCATCCTGAATACCCCAGTCATAGGATGTCTGGTCTTCGAAGAGGGTGCGCACCTGAGAAACGGAAAAGGTTTGCGGCGGATTCCACCACTCATGCCGTACCGTCAGGCCATGCACGGGGCTAACCAGGGAGGCCAGCGCAGCGCCATCCCCTTGTTGCACAGCCTGCACGAAAGCATCTACCAGCGCCTGCACACGACTATCGCCGCACACCACATCCTCAGAGACCTGCCGGGAAAGAAAAGCCGCGCTCACCCACCCATTGCCGTACTCGCTTTCGATTTCCACCCAGGTTTGCCCATCGGCTTCGCGACGGTTGCCTGTGGGGACAAGATTCCGTGCGTCGTAGGGCAGGAGCGCCAGTGCGGGGGCGGAGAGGGAGGGTGCGCTGCGCAAATTGAGGGCGCTATCCCGGTCCACCAGCACGACGGCATACGGCACAGGACGAGAGGCAGGGGGGATTTGGGAGGCAGGGGTGGACAGTCCCTGTGGGGAGAGCGGGGTTCCCTGGGAAGTGGCAGCCGCCGAGGGTACGTCCGCGGGCACACCTTCCTTTGGCGTGGATACCGCCAAAGGTGGCGGAGTACCATCCTGAGGGTACGAACGTACACAGGCCGTTCCTCCCAGCAATACCAACAGCAAGCAGCCCCACAAATGCAGTTTGCTCATGATTCACTCCATGGCTTGAGCACGTAGTACGTACCGCGTTTGTTCCCCATTTTCATCAACAGGCCGCGCCCGGCCAGGTCAACCAGGTCACGCCGCAGCGTCTCTGGATGTACATCCGGGCACAGTTGCTGGTACTCCCGGTTGGTCACACGGCGGTTTTGCACCAGGTAGGCGACCAGTTTTTCCTGCCTGGGGTTTAGCCCCAACCCCTGATACACGCTGACATCCGGCAGAGGCTGCCGGGGCGAGGCTGCAAAGAGATGCACCCGAAAAGACCCGGCCACTTCCTCGAAGCGCGGCGGCGGCAATCCCGCCTGCTTAACGGCCGTCACCACACGGTCCAGGCCGTACCCCAGACGTTCCACAAAACCCAGGTCGGAAAGCACCTGCACGATAACGGGATTTCGAGAATAGCGCGCCTGCAACAAGTTGTTCAACGTAACCGGGCCGGGCAATCCGCCTGGGGAATGTACCTCCAGGTGGTCGGCAAACAAGTTGAGATGCACACAATCGCCCTGCTGATTGTAGTCGCGATGTGCCACGGCATTGACGAGCAACTCGCGCACCGCCTCGAAAGGGTACGCCCAGGTTTCCTGGTGCGCCAGCCCCTCGACGCGCACCGTGCGCGGCAGGTTGTCACGCAAAAAGGCTTCCGCCAGACGCAATTGCCGCGGCAGGGAACTGCTGATTTCCTGTTTGATGAAGGCTTCACCAAAGGCTACGCCAGGGAAGCGCGCCGCCAGGATGGTGGCGCTGGGCAACCAGCGCTGCGGGTTATGCCCAAAGAGCAACAAGCCGGCATAGGTAGGACGCAAATCTCCCTGCGGAGTGCGCCGGGCACAACCGCGCTGCACCAGCAGGGTTTCGGGGGTGGTATCGGCGGGTAGCGCCAGCACCTGCCGATAGGCTTCTACCTGGTCGGGGTCAAGCGCATCCAGGGTAACATCGGGCGGCAGCAGACTTTCGAATTGCACCTGTCCGCGCTCGACGAGCAAGCGCCGCAGGGAGACATCGGTCAAGGGGACGTTGTGCCCGTTTTGCCGGGTAAGGTAGCGCCCATCCAGGCTATAGACGTGCGGCAAACCAGCAGGTACGCGCACGCGCAGCAGGGTACGCCCAGCCTGCTGGACGGGCTGCGGCATGGGCAATACCAGCGGCGGCTGAATGCGCAGCACAGCCTGGAAAACGCGGTCTGCAGCAGCCTGCGGGTCGCGGAGGCCGGTAATTTCATTCCCGCCAGGGCTGACGCCAATGAGCACCTCCCCTCCCGCGGCATTCGCCAACGCACTGAGCGTCTCGGCGAGAGTCGTTATCGAAACGCTTTCAGGGAAAGTTTGTTGATTTTTGGGAAGGGAGGTGTCTTGTGCCATGAGCGCGGGAATACGTCAGTCCTCGTCTGAAGAATCGTCAGGGAGTTGCGGGGGTTGTACGATTTCGGGGCGCAGGGCAGCAGCCAAAACTTCGTCCATGCGGCGCACGAAGACAAGGCGCAAATCGTTGCGTGCCTTCTTGGGGATATCCACCAGGTCTTTGCGGTTTTTCTCTGGCAGCAAGATGGTCTTCAAGCCGGCGCGATGCGCAGCCAGTACTTTTTCCCGCACGCCACCCACCGGCAGGACGCGCCCGCGCAGGGTGATTTCGCCCGTCATGCCGACATCATGGCGCACGGGACGCCCGGTGAAGGCGGAAATGAGCGCCGCGGCAATCGTCACCCCCGCGCTGGGGCCATCCTTGGGAATGGCACCTTCGGGGATGTGGATGTGAATGTCCAGTTGGTCGAAAATCCGGTTGTCGAGTTCCAGTTCTCTGGTGTGCGCTTTGAGGTAGGTCAACCCGGCATGGGCGGATTCCTGCATCACCTCGCCGATTTGTCCGGTAATTTGTACGTTGCCCTTGCCAGGGACGAGTTGCACTTCGACAGGCATGATTTCGCCGCCATTGACCGTCCATGCCAGGGCAGTAGCCACTCCCACCTCATCTTCTCGTTCCGCTTCCTGGTTGAAAAACTGCACCGGGCCGAGGAATTTCTCCACGCTGGCGGCAGTGATTTGCGAGGGATAAGGCTTGCCAGAGGCTTTGCGGCGGGCGATTTTTCGACACACACGCCCAATCTGGCGTTCCAGGTTGCGCACTCCAGCCTCATAGGTGTAGCCGCGAATGATGCCCTGCATCGCGGCGGTCGAAAAGTGGATTTCCTCAGGTTCCAGGCCGCTTTCTTCGATTTGGCGCGGTATCAGGAACCGGGAGGCAATTTCCAGTTTCTCCTCTTCGATGTAGCCAGGGAATTCGATGACTTCCATGCGGTCGAGCAGGGCAGAGGGGATGGTGCTCTCGGTGTTGGCCGTGGTAATGAACATCACCTGGGAGAGGTCAAAAGGGAGTTCCAGGTAGTGGTCGGAGAAGGCGTGATTTTGCTCCGGGTCGAGCACTTCCAGCAAGGCTGAGGCCGGGTCGCCGCGGTAATCGTTGCCCAGTTTGTCGATTTCATCCAGCATGAAGAGCGGGTTGCGCGTCCCTGCCCGGCGGATGGTCTGGATGATGCGGCCGGGCAAGGCGCCGATGTACGTGCGGCGATGACCGCGAATTTCGGCTTCGTCGCGCACACCGCCCAGCGAAACGCGCACGAATTTGCGCCCCAGGGCCTCTGCAATGGAGCGTCCCAGAGAGGTTTTGCCGGTGCCAGGGGGGCCGACAAAGCACAGAATGGGCTGGCGGGCGGCTTTTTCGGGTTTCAGGCTGCGCACCGCGATGTATTCCAGGATGCGCTCTTTGGCGCGCGGCAGGCCGTAGTGATAACGCTCCAGCACATCCGTAGCGTGCTGCAAGTCCAGGTTGTCTTCCGAGAGGGTGTTCCAGGGTAAGTCGAGCAGCCATTCCAGGTAGGTACGGATGATGCCCACTTCAGGGGACATGGGTGGCATCTGTCCCAGACGGTCGATTTCCCGGATGGCGCGGGCGTGCGCCTCCTGGGGTAAGCCAGCCGCCTCCACTTTTTCCCGTAGTTCACGCAGTTCCCGTACCCAGGGGTCACCCTCGCCCAGTTCGGTTTGAATGACCTTCATCTGCTCGCGCAGATAGTACTCGCGCTGGGAACGGTCCATCTCCGTCTGGGTGCGGCTCTGGATTTCATCGCGCAGTTCCAGGACTTGCAGTTCCTTGTTGAGCAGGGTAAGCACTTTTTCCAGCCGGCGCAAAGGGTTGAACGTAAACAGCAATTCCAGGCGGTCGCTCAGGGAGAGGTTGAGCGAAGTGGCCACCATGTCCGCCAACACTCCCGGCTCTTCCAGATTCATGGCGTACAGGTAAGCCTCTTCGGGGATGTTTTCACTGAGTTGCAGCACCCGCTCAAACAGACTGAGTACGGTGCGCATCGAGGCGCTGACGCGATGGTCAATTTCGATGAATTCATCCACCAGCCGCGCACGGGCACGGAAAAAGCCATCCTCGCGCGTGATGGAAACGAGTTCCACCCGGCGGCGCGCCTGCACCAGGGTCGCGCTGGCCCCATCCGGGATGTGAATCAACCGTCCAACGGCCATCTCCACCCCAATGGGGTAAAAATCCTGGGCAGCGGGTGCGTCTTCCTGCGGGTCTTTCTGCAGCAGGGCAACGACGGTCTGCCCCTGTTGGTGGGCTTCTCTTACGGCATTGAGGGCAATCTCGCGCTCCAGAAAGATGGGAGAAACCATGCGCGGGAAAACAACCACATCCCGCAAGGGGACGACCGGCAGGGTGACAATCCCCTCCTCGTCGGGTTCGGCATCCGGGATTTCGTACAACTCGTCGGTACGTTCCTGGAGCAAGGAAAGGAAATTTTCGTTTGTATCGTCATCATCCAGGAAGACGTCGTCTTCCCAGTCTTCCCAATCGAAATCTTCAGGCATGTGAGGTCTCCGTTATGGTTTGCCAGACATTGCGGGCGGCGGCGGCGATGAAGATGCTGCCGGTAACCAGCACCAGGGCATCTTCACCTGCGAGTTCGAGGGCGGTTTGCATGGCGGCTTCCACGGGTTCGATAACCTGTACCCGACGGGCATACTGCGCCCCAAGTGGCACCAGTTCGTGCGGGTCAAGCGCGCGGGGATGGGTGGAACGGGTGGCAATGACATGCTGCACCCGCGGCAGGAGTTCGGCAAACATGCCTTCGATGTCTTTGTCTGCCGAAGCACCAAACACCAGCACCACCGGGTAGGTGGGGAAGTAATCTTCCAGCGCCAGCCGCAGGCGCAACACCGAATCGCGGTTGTGCGCCGAATCGATGACTACAGGCGGATAGCGGCGCAGCACCTCGAAACGCCCCGGCCAGCGTGTGTGTGCGAACCCTTGCTGAATGGCTTGCAAGGGCAGGGGATACCCCGCCCCGGAAAAAACCTGCAGAGCAGCAAACGCGGTAGCAGCATTGAGCACCTGATGATACCCAAGAAGCGAAAGTTGCAAACGGGTAGGCTCCCATTCACTCTGCCCACCCGATTCGATATACGCGTCCACCAGAGGTTGTTCTTCCGCAGGCCATACCAGCATGGTCTGGCCTTCCAGGGAATGCGAAAGCGGTGCGTAGAGCCAGTCCACGCCTACTTGCACCAGAGGGGCATTGCGCTGTGCAGCAATGCGCATCACCGCGTGCAGGGCTTCGTCTTTTTGGGGGGCAAGCACCACGGGACGACCGGGCTTGATGATGCCGGCTTTTTCGGTGGCAATTTTTGCCAACGTATCTCCCAAAATGGCCGCGTGGTCATACGAGAGGGAGGTAATCACTGAGACCACCGGGTCTACGATGTTGGTAGCGTCCAGCCTCCCGCCCAGGCCAACTTCGATAACGGCCACATCCACGTTTTGGCGGGCGAAATAAAGGAAGGCAAGCGCCGTGATAATCTCGAAAGTGCTCAGGTTGGGGACGCGGGCTACGTGCGGTTTGATTTCCTCCACCAGGGAGACCAGGGCTTCCGGGGCAATGGGTACGCCGTCTATGCGCATACGCTCGGTGAAATCCTGCATGTGCGGCGAGGTGTACAACCCCACCCGGTAACCGGCCTCTTGCAACGCATGCGCACACAAGGAAGCCACAGAACCTTTGCCTTTTGTGCCTGCGATATGAATAACCGGGTACGCCTGGTGCGGGTTTCCCAAACGGGCGGCGAAAGCCCGCATCCGCCCCAGGTCAAAACGGGCTTCGTCTGCCGTCAGGTTACGTTTACGGCTGAAATCGACGAAACTGTAGATGTAGTCCAAAGCGGCCTGATAGGCCGCGCTGCGAGTATTTTCCATGTTGCGATTGTAACCTTTAAAAACACATTATGCAAGCCAAAGCCCGGCGGTTTATCGCCGGGCGTGGGTGGCAAATCTCCCCTGCACACAGCGGGGGCAGGACAAGACTGAGCCTTGTCCTACACAAACTACAATACATCGGAGAAGCCGGGCGTGAGTGGCAGGCCATACAGGAGACCGCCACGGGGCTGACGCCCCTCGCGGTGACATGCCTTCGCACAGGCTCTCAGCCCGCCTGCCCGGTGCCAGCCGGATTGCTCCGGCTTTGGTGGTTCAGCCCGGCGGTTTATCGCCGGGGGTGGGTGGTAAATCTCCCCTGCACACGGCGGGGGCAGGACAAGGCTGAGTCTTGTCCTACACAAACTACAATACACCGGAGAAGCCGGGCGTGGGTTTGCCAGTTGTCCTACTGTGATACAATGCATCCCATGCGAAGATTCTTTCGGAGGCTGGTATGGCGTCTTATCCAGGGCGTTGCCCTGGCCGCTGGCCTGCTGTTTCTTTCCCGCCTGTGGGTGACGCGGCACACCCTGGCGCACGTCTATCCCCTCGAAGAGGTTCCCTCCCACGATATCGCCATCGTCTTTGGTGCCGGGCTATACCGCAACGGGGAACCCACCCCTGTGCTCAAAGACCGTGTGGCTACGGCCGTCAGGTTATATGAGGCCGGCAAAGTACGCGTCCTGCTGCTCAGCGGCGACAATCGCAGCGTGTATTACAATGAACCTGAAGCCATGCGCCGCTACGCCCTGCAACTGGGCCTGCCCGAAGACGCTCTGGTGCTGGATTACGCCGGGCTACGCACCTACGATACCTGCTACCGCGCCCGACAAATCTTCGGAGTGCGCTCGGCCATCCTCGTCACCCAACAATTCCACCTGCCGCGCGCCCTGTACCTCTGCCAGAAATTGGGCATAGAGGCTGCAGGCGTCCCAGCCGACAGGCAATACTACCGCAAGATTTCGCGTACCTACTGGCAGATACGCGAAACCCTGGCAACCCTGGTTGCCTTGTGGGAAGTCCACGTCACCCACCCGCAGCCCATCCTGGGCACACCGGAACCTATTCTTATCACAGGAGGCACCCATGACTCGTGATGAAGCCCTGTCCATTGTGCGTGAATTCGTCAAAAACGAAAACCTGGTGCGGCACATGCTGGCCGTGGAAGCCGCCATGCGCTTCTACGCCCCAAAGTACAACGAAGACCCCGATTTGTGGGGGCTGGCCGGCTTGCTGCATGACTTCGATTGGGAAATTCACCCCACGCTGGAAGAACACCCCCAGGCGGGCGCACCTATCTTGCGGGAACGCGGCGTCCCCGAAGTGGTGGTACGCGCCATTTTGAGCCACGCCGACCACACGGGTATCCCGCGGGAAACCACAATGGAAAAGGCGCTCTTCGCCTGCGACGAAATCACCGGCCTGATTACCGCGGTTGCCCTGGTGCGCCCCTCACGTTCCCTGCACGACCTGAAAGTCAAGTCGGTCAAGAAAAAATGGAAAGACCGCTCTTTTGCAGCCGGCGCTAACCGCGAAGAAATCGAAAAAGGGGCAGCCGAGTTTGGTATTGATTTGTGGGAACACGTCGGCAACGTCATCGAAGCCATGCGCGGCATCGCCTCCGACCTGGGGCTGGATGGCAGCGAGGCCCGCTAATGCGCCGTTGGTTACGCGTCCTGCGCGGGTTCATCTTCGGCACAGCCATTTCCTGGGTAGCCCCTCCATACCTGATACGCCGCCGGGATGAAACGGAGCGCATTTTCGTGCTGCTCATGGAAAGCCACCTCCAGGGAATGCCTCTGCTCCCCTGGCGCTTTCGGCTGTTCCTGCTGCCCTACGCCATTCCCGGCATCCTCACCTGGAAGCGGCGTCTGCGCCTGTGGGATGATTCGCTCGAAATGGCCGACCTCAAACACATCGGCCATTGAACCTTGACAGGCAGGCCGCTCCCCCGTATAATCCTTTCGCCTGCCTTGCGGCAGGCATTCTTTTGCCATTGCCACATTCCCCGGCCTGAGCCGGTACGTTTGAGAAGGAGTAAGCACCCATGCCGCCTCTACCAAAACGCAAAGTATCCAAGAGCCGCCGCGACCGCCGGCGCGCCCATGACGCTCTGAAAGCCCGCAACCTGGTACAATGCAGCAACTGCGGGGAAATGCGTCTTCCCCACCGTGTTTGCCCTACCTGCGGCCACTACCAGGGCCGTGAAGTGGTGGAAGTAAAGAGCGAATAAGTTCGTTTCGTTCCGTAGTATGCAGACTTCCGAAAGCACCCGCCTTCGGAAGTCTTTTGCTTTAACCGCCTCCCACCGCTGCATCCGGGGTTATAACAGCCGAATTATCCGCAGTTCCCCGGCATCATCGGATGCCACACCTTTGCCAAGGAGCGTACATGAGCAAAATTGCATTCCTGTTCCCCGGACAGGGGTCCCAATACGTAGGTATGGGAGCAGACCTGGCGCACACCTACCCGGAAGCACGCCAGGTCTTTGCCGAAGCCGATGCCCTCCTGGGCTTTCCCCTTTCCCGCATCGCCTGGGAAGGGCCGGAGAGCGCCCTGAACAACACCATCAACACGCAGCCAGCCCTGCTGGTACATTCGGTAGCCGCCTTGCGGGTACTACAACGCCTGCACCCGGAAATCCAGCCCGCCTTCGTTGCCGGGCATTCCCTGGGAGAATTGAGCGCCCTGGTAGCCGCAGAAGCCCTGCCCTTCGAGGCCGCGCTGCGTTTGGTGCGCCGTCGCGGCGAATTGATGCAGCAGGCCGGCACGCAATTTCCAGGCGGCATGGCTGCCATCCTGGGTCTGGACATCCCCACCCTGGAAGAAATCTGCGCTCGCAGCAGCACCCCTGAAGAAAGCGTGCAAATTGCCAACGACAACTGCCCCGGTCAGGTGGTTATCTCCGGGGCCAATGCCGCCCTGGAACGCGCCATGCAGGCCGCGCAGCAGGCTGGCGCCCGCCGCGTCGTGCGCCTGGCCGTGAGCATCGCCGCGCACTCGGCGCTCATGCAGCCCGCCCAACAGGCATTCAACCAGGCAGTCGATGCCGCACCACTGCAACCCCCACGGCACACCGTCGTCGGGAACGTCACGGCGCGTCCGATACATTCCCTGGAAGAAATACGCGCCGACCTCCAGGCGCAACTGACCAGCCGCGTGCGCTGGACAGAAAGCATCACCTGGATAGCCGCCCAGGGTGTGGATACCTTCATCGAAC
>DAOTWV010000185.1:0-2273 GCA_034435695.1 Anaerolineales bacterium
ATGCCGCCTTGCAGTCACCCCCATCAGGAATTTTCGGTAACAACTCAGCCACCCACGCCCGACGCGGCCAAAGCCGGAGCAATCCGGCTGGCGCCATGCAGTCGGGTTTACCCGACTTTGGTGTCCTTAGCCGGGGAATTGATTCCCCGGCGAGTTACGAGAACACGGAGTTTTCCTGACGTGTGGCAATTCCCACAAGCGAATACCCCTTTGCGCCAATGCGTGTATAATTAGACCGTTATGGACATCCAGCAACTCACTGCCGAAATGCACCGCTTTGTACGCGCCAAGGGCTGGTACGAGGCCGATAGCCCGCGGCCGCAGACACTGCGTAACCTGGCTATCTCCCTGTGTCTGGAATCTGCCGAGGTGCTGGAACACTTCCAGTGGCGTGAGACGCCGCTCGACCGGCAGGCGCTGGCTTCCGAATTGGCGGATGTCACCCTGTATCTGTTGCAACTGGCAAGCCTGGCCGAAATAGACCTGGAAGAAGCCGTGTTGCAGAAACTGGCGCACAACTATCAGCGCACCTGGGAATGACCGCACAGGAAAATCTCATGCACGCTACCCCTTTGCCGGAACAACACCCCTGGCCGTTTACCTCCTCTGAACTGACTGCCGGCCTGCGCCGACATACCGGCGACCCTACTTTGCGGGTGCTGAATATCGAAGAACGGCCTGTTCCGCAGCGCCGCCCCTCTGTGGGGCGTATACGCGGTGTGCATGTGGCCGCGCGGGGCAGCAGTGGCGCGTACACCTTCCACCTGGTCTTGAAAGAGCCGCAGCAAAGCGGCATTACCCTGGCAGGCAGCATTGGCCCGGCCATGCGCGAGGCTGCCTTCTACCGTACACTGGCCGGGCACCTGCCGGTGCGCACCCCCCAGGTGTATGCCATGCACCCCGAAGGGGAATGGCTTTTGCTGGAATGTCTGGAAGATGGTCTGCAGCCCGAATCGTGGGGCGCGGCAGAGTTCTTGCGCAGCGTGGAACAAATCCAGGTTTTGCACGATTGCTTTTGGGGACTGGGAGATGACCTGAAGGTGTACAACTGGCTGGGGAGGCCGCTGGATGCCAACCTGGATGTGCATCAGCGGGTGGCGGAGCGGGCGACCGAGCGCCTGCTGACGGTTGCCCCCGACGAAATTCAGGACACCCCCGTCCCGTGGAAGCCCCTGTTCTCTCGTCTGGTTGCGCACACCGCGGAGATTTCTGCCGCCCTGCACACCATGCCGGATACCCTGCTCCACGGCGATTACTGGCCAGGCAACATCCACATGGATACCGCTGGCCGCCTGACCGTGTACGACTGGCAGCGAGTGAGCATAGGGCCGGGCATCCTGGACGTGATTTCCCTGGTGCAAACCTCCCGCTGGTGGTTCCAAAAACTCCCTGTGGATGCGGATGTCCTGGAAAGACATTATCGCCAGGGCGTTGCCCAGAGCAGCGGTCAGGTGTGGACGGATGAGGAATGGCGCACCCTGTGGGGATACGGCCTGCTATGGGTATTCCTTACGCATTGGTTGAGCATTCTGGGAAACACCCCCGCACCATTGTTGAAGACGCAGGCCCCCCTGCTGCAGGAATTGTGGCTGCAGCCGCTTGCCCATTGGCTGGATGTCTTCTTCCCGGAGGTTTGAATGCGTGTCACCGTGTTTGGCGGCTCCCATCCCCGGCCGGGGGAACCGGCCTATCAGCAAGCCTGGCGTTTGGGATACTTGCTGGGGCGTGCGGGGCACACCGTGCTGACCGGCGGCTACATCGGGACGATGGAGGCCGTCTCGCGGGGGGCGGCAGAATCGGGCGCCCTGGTGATTGGTATCACCTGTGACGAAATCGAGGCCTGGCGCAAGGTGGCACCCAACCCCTGGGTGCAGCAGGAAATGCGTTTCCCTACCCTGCGCGAACGCATGTACGCTCTGATGGAACACTGCGATGCAGCCCTGGTCTTGCCTGGCGGCATCGGGACTCTGGCCGAAGTAGCGGCTATGTGGTCACAGTTGCAGGTACGCATCCTGCCCTCGCGTCCCCTGGTCTTGATTGGCGATGCCTGGCAGCACGTCTTCCACACTTTTTTCCATTCCCTGGGCGAATATGTTTCTCCCGCCGACCGCGCTCTGTTGACCTTTGCACCGGATGTCGAAAGCGCGGTGGCATTTCTTCCCGAACCGTGACGCCAGTGGTACACTAAGAACCTATCCGAAAATTTCTCCCAGGCGTGTCACCGCGAGCAAAGCGAAGCGGTCTCCTTCGTTGGCGGTACAACTGCTCGCCAG
>DAOTWV010000186.1:0-13074 GCA_034435695.1 Anaerolineales bacterium
CAATTCCAAATTTGTCGCGTAGTATTCGCAGATTACGCAGATTGAACGGATTTTTTCTTCTTTCCTCTGCGTAATCTGCGCCATCTGCGGATGAATTGGCCCATATTTGGAATTGCTGGCATGGTTAAAATTTTGCTGCGACAGGCAAGGGAATAACCTTTGCCTGTCGCAGCATGATGGTGTGCCAGAGATATCCCCCTGCATGGTGTTTCATTTCGTACGGCGCAGGTTTTCCACCAGCCGGCGGAATGCCGGTTTACGCCGCTCTCGGCCATTGCCGTCCTGGTAGTAGCCGTGGTAGCCGTACACCTGGTAGTAGTGGGCTCTGGGGCCGCGTCCACAGTTGATAACGACTCCCAGCACGTTGACCAGGGTCTGTTCTATCTGTTCTTGCATGTATTTCACAGCGGTACGGCGGCTGTATCCCACGCGTATCACCCACAACATGCCTTCTACTCTGCGTGCCAGGACGACGGCATCGGGTACGGCAAAGGGTGGGCCATCCAGCACAACCACATCGTAACTTTGCCCTAATTGCGCCATTGTGGTTTGCATGGCGCGTGAAGCCAGCAATTCGGTGCTTTGGTCGGGGATGTCTCCACTGGTGAGCAGGTCAATTCCCAGATTTTCCAGCATGATGATGCTTTCGGCGAGGGGGATTTTCCCCTGCAGCACATCGCTCAAGCCGGGTTTTTGCGGCAATCCCAGCATGGTGTGCAGCGAGGGAGCGCGTAAATCAGCATCTACCAGGATAACGCGGTACCCTGCCTGTGCCAGCGATATGGCCAGCCCTGCGGCTACGGTACTCTTGCCCTCTCCGGCCGCCGCGCTGCTTACCAGCAGCGTACGGTAGGGCGCATCGGCCAGGTATCCCAGCGCGTTGCGTATGGAACGAAACGCGTCCGCGGCTGGGGAGCGCGGCCGCTTTCGCAGGTATGTCACCGGGTTTTCCTGCGTGTAGATGGTGGGAATGTACCCTGTCAGGCTGTAGTGTACAAGGTGCTGTATGTGAGTCTCCGTTTTCAGGCGGTCATCCAGGTATTCGATGCCGTAAGCGCCCAGTGTTGCGAGTATCAAGCCGCCCAGTGTTGCCGCGGCGACATCGAGTACCTTGTTGGGGCCAATGGGGCGCGTGGGTAAAGTGGCCTCCTCTACCACCCGCAGGGTGTTGATAGCATTACTTTGGGAACTGGCCAGCAAACGGGCGTAGTTTTCCTGCAGCGTGGCAAGTTTGTTGTTCAGGGCGTCCAGGTCGGCCTGAAGTGACAGGATGGCTGAGGCGCCTTCAGCAGTGGCCATTTCCTCTTGCTTGGCAGCGATATCTTGCTCGGTTTCTGAGATGGCATCCGCAATTTTGTGCAGTTGTTCCTCCAGGAAGGCCTGGGTTTCGCTGTCTCTGGTAGTGCCGCCAGGACTTTGGGCCATCAACTGCCGTCCCAATTCCGTAGCCACCGCCTGGGCGCGGCGTGGATTGGTATCGGTAACTTCGATGCGTACCATGGTGCTGCCTGGGATGGTGTAGGCCGTGTATTTCGGTAGTTCGTCCAGCCCCAGGGCTTTTTTTACGCCATCACGCACTGGTTCTCGTAAGGCCATGGCTGCGTAGGCATCTGTGAGACGGCGAGGAATTTCTACCTCCAGGCTGCTGGGGTTGGGGGTATCCAGGGCGTTTCCAACCAGCAAAGTGATACCGGACTGGTACACGGGGGGTAAGGGATTCACCAACGCGTAGCCTACGCCCCCCGCAACCAGGGCACACACTATCAGCAGCCACCACCAGCGAAATATGGGGGAAAAGTAATCCAGGAATTTCAGGTTCATAATCTACAACCTCTGTGTTATGTTCCACACATGGGGCTGGCAAATGCCACACGGGAAGATGGTCAGTATGCCTTGATTCGGGCTATCTGCGCTCGCTGATAAATGCCTTCCAGGCGGGCTACGATGGCATCCCAACGGTGATACGCCTCGACATAGGCGTGCCCGGCCAACCCGATGCGCTCCCGTTGTTGCGGATTTTCCAGCAAGGTACATACGGCACGGGCAAAGTTCTCAGGGGTATCGCCTACCAGCAAGTGGCGACCGGGTTCTACATCCAAAGCGGCTATAGCCTGAGGTGTGCATACCACGGGAGTGGCGCATGCCATGGCTTCGAGTACCTTGTTTTGGATGCCTGCCCCATAGGCCAGCGGAGCGACGGCGATGGTACCCCGCTGCAGGTAGGGCCGGACGTGGGGCACGGTCCCAGTCACTTCGATGCGCTTGTCGGCTTGCAGGGACTGGATGACAGGGGGTGGGTCTTTGCCGACAATTTGCAGGTGTACTTCAGGGTGTATGCGCCACACCAGAGGCATGATGTCTTCTACCAGGTTACGAACCATGGTAATGTTGGCGTGGTAACTCATTTTGCCGCTTACCACCAGGGTGCGGGTGCTGCGCTCTGATTGTGGAGCAGGGTAAAAATCGTCCAGGGAGACGCCATTGGGCAGGATATCCAGCGGGGTGTGTGCCTCACCAGGCTTGAGCAATTGTTCATAGGCCTGACGGTCTTTTTGGGAGGTCACCAGGATGCAATCAAAGTGTTGGAGCAGGGAGCGTTCATAACGCATGGTGCGTCCCAGTTCCAGGCGTGTGACCCATTGACCGAAGAAACTGCGGCTATGCGCTGCTGCCTGCCCGAACAGGTAACTGATGCAATCCACGCTATCCCAGATGATGGGGATAGCGGGACATAGACGTTCCAGGTACAGGGCGTATTGCACACCGCGCAGGTGTTCTACATGGATGACATCGAAGGGAAATTGCTCATCCTGGGGCTGGCAGATGCTCTTGAGCAGACGGTAAAGGTGAGGCTGGTGGGCGTAACGCGCCTGTAAAGGGCTGCCATCAGACAACGCTCCCAGCATATTCCAGAACGTGCGCCAGGGAGGGAGCGTTAGCGCCTGTATCTGTATGCCGCTTTCTTGCAGAGCATCCAGGGCGCTTTGTTCATCAGGATGGCGCAGCAGGGTGAGCAACGTAACCCGGTGACCGCGCCGTGCCAACGTGCGCAAAATCTGGTAGGGGCGCACATAGATGGGACTGGGGACGTAAGGGACCAGATACAGGATGTGCATTTCAGAGACGGTTTTTGTAGCGAGTGTATGCCATCCACAGAGTAACCAGAAGGCTGACAGGCAGCAGGCTGAGTACGATGATTTTCAGGTCGTCGTTCTCGGTGTAGATGACGTGGCTGTACTCCGGGTCAACGGGTGGCAGGCGAACAGCAGTGGGGGGCTGCGAGGTGGCGGTTGGGTGGGCTGGCGGCGAGGTTGTGGGGAGCGCGGTGGGGCTGGGGTAGGGCATGGGTGCCAATGCAGGAGCATGTAGTTGGCGCATGCTGTACCATACCGTATAAAAATCCGGGTTGGCATCCCATACGTGGTCGGCGGGACGCACGAACCAGGTAACGTGCAATTGATTTCCCAACGCTACGGATGCCTGTGGCCATTCGGGTACATCGCCGTTGGGGTAGGCGGCCACCACCTCAGGAGGTAGCCAATCCTCTCCTGTCCAGGTCAGATGCAGCACGGCAAGGGATGTGCTCTGTTCGGGCAGGCTGCCTATCATGAGCAGGTGCAGATTTCCGGCGCTGTCTCCGACCAGGGCGTAGGCGCTCTGCCGGGTATTGTGTATCTGGCGCTCTGCGGCCACGTTGGCGATAGTGTGGGGAGGTTCCCACGAACGGCCATGGGTCGCTGAAATGCGGTAGACGGCTTGATTGGCTCCACTATCCATCCAGACGGCTACCAGCCGCCCTTGTCTGTCCTGTGCCAGGGCGGGGTTGCGGGCTGTGTGCTCACCGGCTTGTGAAAGTACATGCACGATTGGCCAGGTCTGCCCGCTGTCGAAAGAGACGGCGTGCAGGATGTGTACTGGCTCGACAACGCCCCCAAGGGTGCCCCCCGCCCCGGATTCCCAGATGACATGCAGATTTTCCTGTTCATCCAGAAACAACTGGGGTTTGGCTGCCCCCAGTGGGGGGGCTTTCAGCGCCGAGAGGTCGAATGGCAGGCTCCAGGTTTGGCCCTCATCATCCGAGTAGCGGTAGAACAGGTGATAGCATAACCGACAGTTTTCGTCTGGCTGGTTTTCGGTGTATACGGCGTGCAGCCGGCCGCGTGAATCCTGGATGACATCCGAAAAGTACCCCAGGTTGCGGATGTTGAGCCTGGAGGCCTTGTGCCACGCGCCGGGGCTGGCAGCCTCCCAGGCCAGCGCGCGTGTGTAGAAGACATCCAGGTTGCGGTAGGTGAGGTGCAGGGTGCCATCGGGGGCTGCCCAGGGATTGGGACGGGTTACCTCCACGCTGCCAATGTTGTATTGGGGGATGGCGATGATGTCCGTGACTGGGCTCCACGCTTCTCTGGTGGTTTTGCTGGTGTAGTAGACCACGTCGTAGCCGCTCGTGGGCCTGGAATCGGGTGGGGTGAGTCCGTAATAGCGGCTTTGCGACCAGAACAGGTGGACGCGTCCGCTGAAATCGGTTGTGATGCCGGGAAACCACCCACTCTGCTCAAACGTATACGGTTCGCTCCATGGGCTGGCCTGCCCATGTGCAAGTTGCCATGAGGAAAGCACCAGGGCAAAGACCAGGAAGAAGGAAAAGGTATATTTCATCGCAAGTGGAAATCTGCATTGCGGATGGAGCGGTGAACAAACAACGGCTCTTGCATTATCGCATGATGGCTTGCGAGCCAGGATGACAGAATTGTCAGGACAAAAAAAGCATCCGAAGCCAGGGATGCTTCGGATGCTTTTTGGAGAGGGGAGAGAACCCCGTCTTGCAGTTGGTCAGGCCGGGTTACTTTTGCTTCAAGGCGTTCCAGCCGGCGTAGCGGGCGACGCTGCCCAATTCTTCTTCGATGCGCAGCAACTGATTGTACTTGGCGACGCGGTCGGAGCGGGCCGGCGCGCCAGTCTTGATTTGCCCGGCGTTGAGCGCCACCACCAGGTCGGCGATGGTCGTGTCTTCGGTTTCGCCGGAGCGGTGGGAGACGACCGCCGTCCAGCCGGCGCGCTGACAGGTCTGCACGGCCTCGATAGTCTCGGTGAGCGAGCCAATCTGGTTGAGTTTGATGAGCACAGCATTGACGCTCTGCTCGCGGATGGCGCGGCGGATGCGCTCCGGATTGGTCACCAGCAGGTCATCGCCCACAATCTGAATTTTGTCACCCAGTTCCTGCGTCATCAACTGGAAGCCTTCCCAATCGTCCTCGGCCAGGCCGTCTTCGATGGAAACGATGGGGTACTGTTCCACCCAGGATTTCCAGAATTCCACCATCTGGGCGCTGGTGAGTTGTTTGCCTTCCTTGCGCAGGTTGTACAGGCCGCTTTCGGCATCGTACAGTTCGGAGGCAGCCGGGTCAAGGGCAATGGCAACATCTGCGCCGCGTCCGGCCTTGAAACCAGCCTTCTCGATGGCTTCCAGAATGACCTCCACGGCCTCAGCGTTGGATTTGAGCGCCGGTGCGTAGCCGCCCTCGTCACCCACCAGGGCGGTGTAGCCCTTGCCTTTGAGCACGCTCTTCAGGGCGTGGTAAATTTCTGCGCCCCAGCGCAGCCCTTCGGCGAAGGATTCCGCCCCAAAGGGCATAATCATGAATTCCTGTGCGTCGGTGGATTGCCAGGCGGTGTGTGCTCCGCCGTTGAGGATGTTCATCATCGGGACGGGCAGCACATGGGCATACACACCGCCCAGGTAGCGGTAAAGCGGCAGCGCCAGCGAAGCGGCTGCGGCTTTGGCAACTGCCAGGCTGGTGCCCAGGATGGCATTAGCGCCCATGTTGGATTTGTTGGGCGTGCCGTCCAGTTCCAGCAGGGTGGCGTCCACCAGCATCTGGTCAGTGGCGTCCATGTCGTACAAGGCGGCGGCAATTGGCCCGTTGACGTTTTCCACGGCCTTGGTCACGCCTTTGCCGCCAAAGCGGCCCTTGTCGCCGTCGCGCAGTTCGAGGGCTTCGTGTACGCCGGTGGATGCCCCGGAAGGCACCGCGGCGCGTCCTATGGTGCCATCTGCCAGGATGACTTCCACTTCTACGGTGGGGTTGCCGCGCGAATCGAGAATCTGGCGGCCAATGACTTCTTCGATAAAGGTTTCCATTGTTTCACCTCTCAGGTTGAATGCAGAGTGCAGAATAGCGGAGTGTAGAATGCAGAGTGCTAAACGCTTCTAAAGTATACCGCTAAAGAAGGCGTGGAAACGATTCCCCCTTTCGGGTGGCGCGGCAAAAAGGGACAAACGTCACCCCCAAGAGAGTCCGTTATAGCGGTGCGCTACATGCCTTGTTGGACAACTGCTTGTCAGTTGTCGCGATGCACCACTGGCGAGCAGTTGCGCTGTGAAAGGGAGTTTGTTACACCGGGGGGAGAGCCAGCAGGGTATCCAGGTCATCCGGCTGGACGGTGTCGCGGGCGGCTTTGTTGAACTGTTCCGCGCCGCATTTTTCGCAGCGATGCAAAATTTGATACCCCTTCTTGGTGTGATAGCGTACCCCAACCGGGCGCATCAGTCCGTGGCAATCGGAGGCTCTGTCTCCCGGTTCGATGTCCACGTGCAGGGAGTACAGGCAAAAAGGGCAGTGATTGCGGTAACTGCCGTTGGTTACTGGCTGTACCGTTTTGCCGCAATGTGCACAAACAAAGGCGGTGTTTTCTGTTTTTTTGCTCATGAGCGCATCTTTTTTGGCGCGGCGGGGTTATGCCTGGCGGCGTTCCTGTGCAGAACGACCTGTGTACCTGTCGGGGAACGCGCGCGCGGTTTAAACCGGAGGTGTCTATGGCTATGGAGTACGTTCAAACATTGGAAGACCCGCGAGAGCGGCAGTTTTTCCCGCTGGAGGAAACCCTGCCGCACCGTATCTTGTGGCCGGTGCTGGCAGCCATGTTTCGCGGCATTGCCCGCCTGGATGTGCAGGGCCTGGAAAACCTGCCTGCCGATGGGCCGGTGGTGCTGGCTGCCAACCACATGACCAATTTCGATGTTTTTGCCCTGCAATTTGGTCTGCCGCGGCCGTTGTTTTACATGGCCAAGGTGGAACTGTTTCGCCTCTCTTTGCTGGATGTAACTGTGCGCTGGTTGGGCGGTTTTCCAGTGGTGCGCGGGGGAGGAGACCAGTGGGCTTTGCGGCATGCCCGCCGCCTGTTGGAAAATGGACAGGTGGTGGTGATGTTCCCGGAAGGGACGCGCAACAAGGGGCAGGGTTTGCGGCGCGGCAAGACCGGGGCCGCCCGTCTGGCGCTTGCTGCTCAGTGTCCTGTTGTGCCGTTAGCCTTGAATGGCACACAGCGCATGTTCAACCGCTTTCCAGGGCGCACGCGAATCACCATGCGGCTGGGGGCACCGGTGTATGCGCAAAAAGGGGAAGATGCCGAAGCATTGACGGAGCGAGTGATGCAATCCATTGCCGCCAACCTGCCGCCAGACCTGCGAGGCGTCTATGGGTGACCGTTGACTGAGGAAATCAGGGCGTGTGCATTGCGCACACGCCCTTTGTTTTTACACGCCGGCCTGCGTTTTCACTGCCTCTAAAAAGGCCACAAAGAGCGGGTGCGGCCGGTTGGGTCGCGAGAGAAATTCAGGGTGAAACTGCGTACCGAGCATGAAGGGGTGGTCGGCCAATTCGGCAATTTCCACCAGACGCCCATCGGGGGAAAGCCCGGAAAAGCGCATCCCGGCCTGTTCGAAACGCTCGCGATAGGCATTGTTGAATTCAAAGCGGTGGCGGTGACGCTCCTGTACCATGTCGGTACCGTAGGCGGCGCGGGCTTTGGTATCAGGCTGCAGGGCGCAGGGGTACAGCCCCAGGCGCATCGTGCCGCCCATATCGGCGATATCGCGCTGGTCGGGCATCAGGTCAATGACCGGATGTTCGGTAGTGCGGTCGAACTCGGTGGAATTGACATCCTCTGTGCCGAGGACATGCCGCCCGAATTCGATAGCCATCAATTGCATTCCCAGGCACAACCCCAGGTAGGGGACGCGATTTTCACGCGCATAGCGGATGGCGAAAATCTTCCCCTCCGTGCCGCGTTCCCCAAAACCGCCGGGGACGAGGATACCGTCGGCGTTGGCAATGCGCTCATGGTGGCGGCCTTTCTCCACCTCGGAGGAGTGTATCCAGTCGATTTCCACTTCCAGCCCCAGCGAAAACGCGGCGTGATACAGGGCTTCACGCACGCTCATGTAGGCGTCGTGCAATTCTACGTACTTGCCAACCAGTGCAACGCGTACTTTGGGCTTTTCGGCCTTGACCGTGGAAACCAGTTTTTTCCACGCCTCCCAGTCGGGGGTTTGGCGTACCGGGAGCCCCAGGCGTTCCAGGACATACTCACCAATGCCCACTTCTTCGAGCAGTAACGGTACTTCATACAGGGTTTCGGCGGTCACCATCGGGATGACCGCGCGGCGTTCCACGTCGCAAAAGAGAGCGATTTTCTCGCATAATTCCTCTTCCACGGGGTGGTCAGAGCGCGCCACGATGATGTCCGGGGCGATGCCCAGGGAGCGCAGTTCGCGCACCGAATGCTGGGTGGGCTTGGTCTTGAGTTCGCCGGTAGCCTGGATGTAGGGCAGCCAGGTGACGTGAATGTACATGCTGTTTTCCCGCCCTACGTCGGTGCGCATCTGGCGCAGTGCCTCCAGGAATGGCAGAGATTCCATATCGCCAACGGTACCGCCCACTTCCACGATGACGATTTCCGCCCCCATGGTTTTGGCAACCAGCCCGATGCGGCGCTTGATTTCGTTGGTGATGTGCGGAATGACCTGGATGGTGCCGCCCAGGTAGTCGCCGCGGCGCTCCTTGGCAATCACATCGGCATACACCTGTCCCGTGGTTACATTGCATACGCGCGTCAGGTTGGTATCGATAAAGCGCTCATAGTGTCCCAGGTCCAGGTCGGTCTCTGCGCCATCATCCAGCACGAAGACTTCCCCATGCTGGTAGGGACTCATCGTACCAGGGTCAACGTTGATGTACGGGTCCAATTTTTGCACGGCCACCTTGTAGCCGCGTTCTTTGAGCAATCGTCCCAGGGCGGCTGCAGTAAGCCCTTTGCCCACAGAACTGACCACTCCGCCAGTAAAAAAAATGTATTTGGTGTTCATAGCAATTGCGTTTTGGTATGAATGAGTGAATAGGAACGGGTTTGTTGTCAGCAAGATTGATGCAGCGCACTGGTGGCGCGATGCATAGAGTGTGGTTTCATGGAGCGTATGCTGCGACGGTACGCAGCCGGTGGGTTGGCTGCACCTGTCGGTACACAAAGAAAAAGGGAGGAGCCGTGATGTGCGGCAGCCTCCCTGTCTCGTTGCTGGCGTTATGCGCGGGACATCATCCTACCAGTTTGGTCAAATCTTCAGCCGCGCGGCGCATTTCCAGGAAGATAAGTCCCAATTTTGCACCTTCGCGTGCCAGGACGGTAAGCACGGCCTCTTCGCCAACGGCGGTAAGCAGCACGAAACCACCTGCGCCGCGAATGTACACCTGTTCCAGGGAGCCGCGTCCCAACTCACTGGCGATGCGTTCGCCCAGGCTGAGCATGGCTGCCGACATGGCGGAAACGCGGTCTTCCTCTGAGCCGACCGGCAGGGCTGAGGCCATAATCAAGCCATCCACCGATACCACGGCTGACCCTTCGATATCCGGTGAGGCAATCTGCATGGAGCGCAGGCGGTCTGTCATCAAATCTACGCGTGATTTGGTCATACCCCTATCCTCTCTTCGTTGGTATCAGGTTGTTGACCATACAAAAGTTTTTTTGAGTTTACCATAATTGCCCCTGAAATGGCAAACACGAGCATGACAAAACCGAGAATTTTTGGTAAGAGGCTTGTGCTTTTCCCTGCACTACCCTGCACCGGGAGGCTTGCAGGGATGTTTCCCTTTGCCCTGAGAAGAACGCGCTTCCTCAGGGCAATCGAGTGTGCCTGGGATGAACACCCCGCGGAAAATTTGCGCGCAGCGATGAAAAAATTGACTCTCACTGTAAAACTCAGTATAATGCGGGCAATCGTATAACGCCACAATCCTTCGGGAGGAGTAGGCGGTGCGGAAACTGACAGAGAGGGCCAGGCCACGGGCTGCAAGCCGGCCTCAGCGCTCCCCCGCCGAAGGTCGCCCGAATGTATTGCCGAAGAAAGCCCACAGGGTGAGTAGACCGGCACGGGATTTGCCCGTTACAGCAAAACCCCAATCGGCGGCATGCCTGCTGGGGTGTGAGTGCGCCGGCGCGGTAACGCGCCGCGAAGCGAGGTGGTACCGCGGAAGGGAATCCTTTCGTCCTCGGATGGACGGAAGGATTTTTTGATTCTGATGAGGTGTCCGATGCGAAAATTATTTCTCCTGACAGTACTTATCGCCCTGGCAGGGTGTACGCTGCCCTCGCAAAGCGCTCCGCCCCCTGCCACTACAGAAACGGCTATGCCCAGCGCGGTTGTCGCACCGACGGATACCTTGCCCGCACCGACGCATACTCCATCCCCGCCGCCAACGGCCACCCTCCCCGCGTCGCCTGCGCCCACCTTCACTCCGCTTCCGCCCACCGCAACGCCCGAACCCCTTCCGACCGCGCTTTCCCTGCCTCCGCTGACAGCCGGCCAGCCCGTCACCATCACCACCATCTGGATGGCCGATGCTGCTTCTGGGTGGGGGACGGGCTACCAGATTCAGGGCGAGTTCCACGTCCTGCGCACCCAGGATGGCGGCATTACCTGGGCAGACGCCTCCCCTCCCGCGGGAGCCTATCCGCTGACAGATGAGCCGGCTGTCCTCTTTCGGGATGCGCAAACCGCCTGGGTGGCCTATCCTGCCTTTCCCGGTCAGCAGGGAGCGGTGTGGCGTACTTCGGATGGCGGCCTCTCCTGGCAGGGAGTTTCCCTGCCTTTTGACCCCGATGCCGAATTCTTTTCTCCCTTTGCCTTTGCTGCCGATGGCGAGAATGCCTGGCTGCTGGTGGTGGTGGGCGCAGGTATGCAGCATGCCTACAGCGACCTGTACGCCACCCAGGACGGCGGCCAGACCTGGAACCTGATTGCCAACCCCTTTTCGGAAGCGGCGGCCAGTTTGATGGGGCTGCCACACACCGGGATGGCTTTCCGCGGCACAACCGGCTGGGTGACGAAGGAAAACGGCGTGATGGATGGTGTGGCCTTTCAGGCCACTGCTGATGGCGGCATTACCTGGACATCCACAAACCCGCCTCCACCTATGGCCGCGGCCATGTGCAGCACCTATGCTCCCGTTCTTTTCACTCCCCAGGAAGGCGTATTCCTGACGGTGTGTTGGGATTACCAGACGGATGCGCAGCAGGCCTTCTTCACTTCCATGACCAACGGACAGGTCACCTATACCCCGCTCCCCTCCGTGGTAGATAGCCTGGTGTTTTTCACCCCCCAACAGGGGCTGGCACTGGGGTGCCGGGATTGGGGCGCACCAGACCCGCTTCAATGTGACATCCTTGCCACTGCTGACGGCGGTCAGACATGGACGGTTGTCAAAACGGTCAACTGGGATGGCGACTTTTTCTTTCTCGACCCGCTCAATGGCTGGGCAGTTGCCCGCAACGGCAGCCAGATAGCCCTGGTACGCACCGATGATGGTGGCCATACCTGGCAATTGCTGCAGCCGATTGTTAGCACACCCTGAGAGGCACAGCACATGGCGCATTACTTCGTCACCGGTGGTTTTGGGTTTCTCGGCCAGTACATCGTCCAGGCCCTGTTGGAGACCGACCCGCATACACAGGTCACCGTTCTGGGGCGTACCGCCCGGCGGACTTTTCTGGAAGTGGAAAAATCGCCGCGTGTGCGCTGGGTTCAGTCTGACCTTTCCCAGCCGCAGGCCTACCGGCAGGCGTTGCAGCAGGCCGATGCCGTCATCCATGCCGCTGCGCTGATTTCTTTTCGCAAAGCCGATGCCCAGGCCATCTACCAGGCCAATGTGCTGGGTACGCGTGCGCTGACCGAGGCCGCTTTGCAGACCGGGGTGCGCAACTTCATCTTCATCAGTTCGATTTCTGCCGTTGGCCGCGCGTTGCAGGGCATGAGCGATGAAACGCATTTCCCGGATGAAGACTACAAGCGCACGCACGATATGTATGGCTACAGCAAACTAATCAGCGAGCGCGAGTTGCGCGATTTACGCGGTAAATTGCGGGTGATTACCCTCAATCCCAGCGTCATCATCGGCCCCGGCTCGGAACGCCTCAACACGGTGTTGCGGCAAACCCGTTATTTGCCCCTGCTGCCAGTGCCGGTGTATGTCAACAGTTTTGTGGATGTGCGGGATGTGGCGCAGGCAGTGCTGCTGGCGTTGCATCAGGGGCGCAGCGGCGAGCGCTATATTGTCACTTCGGAAAACGTAGATATGCTTTCCTTTACCCGCCAGGTAGTACAGGCCGCCGGACGACGGGCGCGGGTGGTGCCGTTACCCAGAGCCTGGTTCCTGCCCCTGGATGGGGTGCTGACCGTCCTGGATACCTTGCATCTGAACCCTGGAATCCGCCGCATTTCAGAAATGAGCGTGGATAAACGCTACTCGACCCGGAAAATTCAAGCCGAAATGGGCTGGCAGCCGCGTATCTCCCTGGCGCAATCTCTGGCCGATACCGTGCAATTCACAGGTATCTTTTGAAAAGGTAGCAGACGCGAGTGACAGCGTTGTTACTTTATTTATCCTTACAAGAGGAGTACCATGACGAGTTTATCCAAAACCTACGACCACCACAACACCGAAGAACGTATTTACGAGTTCTGGGAGAAGAAGGGCTACTTCAAGCCCTCCAACGACCCCAACAAGCCGGATTTCGACCCGACCAAAAAGCCCTTCGTCATCTCAATCCCGCCGCCCAACGTGACCGGCGAACTGCACCTTGGTCATGCCATGTTCGTCAGCATGGAAGACCTGATGATTCGCTATCACCGCATGAAGGGCTACTCGACCCTGTGGGTGCCGGGCACCGACCACGCCGGCATCGCCACCCAATTGATGGTGGAACGCGACCTGGCCAAGGAAGGCCTCACCCGCCACGACC
>DAOTWV010000187.1:0-1808 GCA_034435695.1 Anaerolineales bacterium
CCACTTCCACCACCGACTCCCCGCCAACCTCTTTGGTGACGACGATGGTTTCTGCCGTCTCCTGGGATGGGGCAGAGGCGCTGGGGGCACAGGCCGCCAACAGCCACAGGGCAAAAAGCAGGAACAGGGGAAGAAACAGCCTTTTCATGAGGGCATCGGCAAGAATGTGAGTGAGCGCAAAGCGGGATGGGGCACTTTGCAAACAGGGGCACGGGTATCTTGAGTATACTATAGACGGTGGACGATGCGCCGTACTCCGTACCCCGCACCCCGTACGCCGTACCTTGTACTCCGTACCCCGTACGTCGTACCCCGTACTCCGTACCCCGTACGTCGTACCCCGTACTCCGTACTCCGTACTCCGTACTCCGTACCCCGTACTCCGTACCCCGTACGCCGTACCCTGTACTCCGTACCCCGTACCCCGCCCTCCGCACCTCGCACTCCGCACCTCGCACCCCGCACCCCGTACCCCGTACCATGAACATCTGGCAAACCTACCCGGAAACCTATCGGCAACACGAGGTCCAGCGCATCAGCCGCGCCGTGCGCGCCGGCGCGTGCGTCAACGTGGTGGGGCTGAGCGGAGCAGGCAAATCCAACCTGCTGGGCTTCCTGGCACATCGTCCGGATGTCTTCCCCTTTCCCGCGCTGCTGGTGGATGGCAACCGCCTGGGACAGCCCTCTGCCGAAGCCCTGCTGCACCTGACGCGCCGCACGCTGGGCGATACGTCCACTGCCGAAGACGCCCTGCAGGCGCTGGATGCCGCGCTCGCCCAACGCCTCACGGATACGGACGGTTCCCTGTGCATCCTGTTCGACCGCTTCGACCCCCTGGCCGATGACCCCATCGCGGCGGCCAATCTGCGCGCCCTGCGGGATGCCTACAAGTACCGCCTGACTTTCGTGTTTGCCACCCGCCGCCCCCTGCCGCCAGAAACCGAACTGGCCGAACTGGTTTTCGGGCATACGCTCTACCTGGGCGCGCTTAGCGAATCCGATGCCCGCTGGAATGTGCGCCGCTTTGCCGCCCGCTTTGGCCAGACCTGGGACGAGGAGACGGAAGCGCGCCTCTGTGCCTTGAGCGGCAACTACCCCGCCCTGCTCAAGGCCGCCTGTGAAGCCCTGGCCGATGGTGCACCCCTGGAGGAAAATGCCCTGCGCACCCACCCGGCCATCCAGCGACGCGTGGATGAATTCTGGCGCGACGCGCCCCCCGCCGACCTGCTGCACGCCTGCGGCCTGGAAAATTTGCCGCTTTTGCAGCCCCTTTCGGCGGCACCGGCGCTCGACCCGGCGCGCTTCACCCCCAAGGAATACCGCCTGCTCACGTTTTTACAGGCGCACCCCGGCGAAGTGTGCGATAAGCAAAGCCTGATTCGCGCCGTGTGGCCGGAGGACGTCATCTACGAGCAAGGGGTACGCGATGACAGCCTGGCGCAACTGGTGCGCCGCCTGCGCCGAAAAATCGAACCCGACCCGTCGAAGCCGCGGCATTTGCGCACCGTCCCCGGCCGCGGCTACCGCTTCCTGCCTTGAGACGGGAGTGCGAAAACGTTGTTGGTGAATCGCGGTATGGCCTGGCATAACGGAACGCAGATACCGCGGATTCTCGCAGATGCGGCCAACGAAGCAGCGAAAACCAACACAACCAGCGGATATCAGCGGCACCAGCGTTATCAGCGTTCTATTGACCAACATATCTTTAGTGCTCCCCCTGAGACGGGTGCATGCAAAATATGCAGGTCGTTTTCTCATCTGGCGACTGGAAGTCGCAGCAACATTTGCGAAACCTGCCTGCGCAGGTT
>DAOTWV010000188.1:0-31399 GCA_034435695.1 Anaerolineales bacterium
CTTAGTGCTCCCGACGATACCGTCGCACACAGGTTGACTGTACAACCTGGATTGTACAACGCTTTCGGGGCTTTTGGGAAGCGAGTGGTAAAATTGGTCTTCGATATGGTTGAAACGACAGGAGGCGGTAGCCGTGAGTGAAAAAATCGTCCTGGTGCTGGCATCCAATTCCCCGCGCCGGCGGCAGTTGTTGACGCTGGGAGGCTGGATGTTCCACACGACCTCAGCAGACCTGGATGAGTCGCGTCTGCCAGGAGAGGCGCCCGCGGCATACGTGCGGCGGCTGGCGCGCACCAAAGCACAGGCGGTCGCCAGTCAGGCGCGCCCGGAGAGCATCATCATTGGTGCAGATACCGCGGTAGTGGACGGGGAGGACATCCTGGGAAAGCCCTCCAACATGGCCGAAGCCGAGGCCATGCTGCGCCGTTTACGGGGACGCGTGCATCAGGTGTATACGGCTATTGCCGTGTATCGCCCTGCCGATGGGGCTTTGCTGGATGACCTGTGCGTCACCGATGTCCCCATGCGTGCCTACACGGACGACGAAATCCGCGCCTACGTGGCCACGGGCGACCCGTTGGACAAGGCCGGCGGATATGCCATCCAGCATCGCGGTTTTCGCCCTGTGGAAACTGCTCTGAACGGCTGCTATGCCGGGGTGATGGGGATGCCCATGTGCCATCTGGTGCGCACCCTGAAGCGCTGGAACATCCTGCCCCAGGCCGATGTGCCTCGCAATTGCCAGCAATTGCTACGCTTTCAATGCCCGGTGTACCGCCCTGTTTTGCGAGGCGAACAATGAAAGACTGGAAAATCGTGCTGCTTTTGGGCAGCATTTTCCTTTTTCTGACATCGTGCAGTGGGCCTGCTCCCACTGTCCCGGTGACGCCGACACCTGAGGCGACGGCTACCCTGCCTCCGCCGCAGGTGCGCGTTACCTCAGCGCCGGATGCCTCCGCCGCGGTACAGGCGTATCTGGATGCCTGGAAGGCGGAAAATTATGCCGCCATGTATGCCATGCTCACCCAGGTGAGCCGCGATGCCCTTTCGCCAGAGGATTTCGAGGCGCGCTATCGCTCGGTGGCTGCAGAGGCAGCGCTCAGCGGCGTGGATACCGAAATCCTGCAGGTGTTGACGCGCCCAACGCAGGCGCAGGCTGCCTACCGCGTCACGCTGCACAGTGTGCTGGTAGGCGATATCCAGGCCGAGACGGTGATGAATCTCTCCCTGGAAGAGGGCGCGTGGCACGTCCAGTGGGACGATGCGCTGATTTTGCCCCAACTTGCTGGCGGCAACTACCTGGCGATGCAGCGCTATGTGCCGGGGCGGGCCAACATCTATGATGCCAACGGGCATGCCCTGGTGGCGCAATCCGATGCCGTTTCCCTGGGGTTGGATGCTGCCAGCGTGAGCCGCAAGAAGCAGGACGACCTGATAACGCTCATCTGGCAGGTCATGGGACAACGCCCCGACCTGCACCCCAGCGTGCTTTCCGAGCGGGTAGACCTCTACCGTTCCTATGGCTGGTACCTGCCCATCGGGGAAATGTCTGCGGAAACGGCACAGCGGTACGGCAAGGCGCTTTCCAGTTACGATGGGGTAATACTCCAGCCTTACCGGGCGCGGTACTACTTTTCCAGCGGCATCGCACCGCATGTCGTCGGGTACGTGAGCGCCATTCAGGCGGATGAAAAGGATACCTACCTGCGCCGCGGCTATGCCCTGGATGAACGCGTCGGACGGGCTGGCATTGAACGCTGGGGGGAAGCCTACCTCTCCGGTCAACGCGGCGGGGCTTTGTATGTCTTCAGCCCGGATGGCAAGGTCGTCACCAAACTGGCGGAAACGCAGCCTGGAGTGCCGCAGGCCATCACCACCACGCTCGACAAAGACCTGCAACTGGCCGCACAGCAGGCGTTGAATGGTTTCAGCGGGGCGATTGTGGTTATGGAGCGGGATACAGGGCGTATCCTGGCGATGGCCTCTTCCCCTGGGTTTGACCCCAACGCCTTCGAGTACCTCAACCCCAACAGCGGCGGGCTGCTGGAACTCCTGGGGAACAGGAACGCCCCCTTGCTGAACCGCGCCACCCAGGGGCTGTATCCCCTGGGGTCGGTGTTCAAAATCGTGACGATGGCCGCGGCGCTGGAAAGCGGCCTGTACGATGCGAATACCACCTACAATTGCGGATACTTCTTCGATGAAATCCCCGGCATCCGCCTGAATGACTGGACGTATGAGCACTTCCTGCGGGACGAGAAGACGCCCCCCAGCGGTTTGTTGACGCTGCCAGAAGGGTTGATGCGTTCCTGCAATCCCTTCTTCTGGCATATCGGGCTGGATTTATTCACCCAGGGGCGCGGCTCTGATATCGCCGATATGGCGCGCGCCTTTGGGTTGGGCAGTCCAACGGGCATCATCGGCCTGCCGGCAGATGAGGAAGAAGCCGGACAGATTCTCAACCCACGCGAGGCCATCGACGCGGTAAACAATGCTATCGGGCAGGGCGGGACGCTGGTCACGCCGCTACAGGTGGTACGTTTCATCGCGGCGATTGGCAACGGCGGCACGCTCTATCGTCCCCAATTGATTGAAAGCATCGCCGCGCCGGGGGAAGAACCCTCCTTTGTGTTCGAGCCGCAGGTGGATGGTACGTTGCCGCTTGCGCCGGAGAACCTGCAACTCATCCAGCAGGCTATGACCAGTGTGGTGACCAACCGGCGGGGAACGGCCTATTTCGTCCTGGGCAGTTACAGCAAAAATTACCGCATCCCCATTGCCGGAAAAACCGGCACAGCCCAGGACCCGCCGCGAGACCCCCATGCCTGGTTCGCCGGATACACATTTGCCGAACGCGAAGACAAGCCGGATATCGCTATCGTGGTGCTGATTGAAAACGGCGGCGAAGGTTCCGAAGTGGCTGCCCCCATCTTCAAGGGCATGGTGCAGACGTATTTCCAGGGGCGGCGTACCACCTTCCCGTGGGAATCGAGTGTCGGTGTGTGGAAAACTCCAACACCGGAGGAGGAGAATGCCACGCCAACGCCATAAACAAGGCCGTGTGGTGCGCACGCAGTCGGGTTTCTTCACCGTGCAGGTGGAGGAGGGCCGACAGTGGGTGTGCAAAATACGTGGACGTCTGAAACGCGGTCCGCGCAGCGGCGATATCGTCGCCCTGGGCGATTATGTCGAATTTACCCCTGTGGATGCCGAAAACGGCATCATCGAGCGCGTCTTGCCGCGCGAACGGGCGCTGGTGCGCCTGGCCCCGACACCGCGGGGGACGTACCAGCAGGTCATCATTGCCAATCCCGACCAGGTGGTATTCGTCTTTGCCTGTGCCCAACCGCAACCCCGTTTGGGCATGTTAGACCGTTTTCTGGTCATTGCGGAAAAGCAGGAAATCCCCGTGTTGATTGTGGCCAACAAAGTGGACCTGGTGGGGGAGGCGCAGGCACGCCAGATTTTCGGTGTGTACCCTTCCCTGGGGTATCCGGTGTTGTACACTTCGGTGCCTGAGAAACGCGGCATAGAGGCCCTGCGCGCACATCTGCAAGGGTATGTGTCTGCGCTGGCCGGCCCTTCAGGGGTGGGAAAATCCAGTTTGTTGAATGCGGTGCAGCCAGGGCTGGGGCTGGCAGTCAGCCATGTGAGCGAGGCCACGCAAAAGGGGCGGCACACCACCGTGGTGCGCGCCCTGTTCCCCCTGGAGGGGGGAGGGTACGTTGCCGATACGCCGGGAATCAAATCCCTGGGCTTGTGGGATATCGAGCCAGAAGAACTGGATGGCTATTTCCCGGAGATGCGTACCCGCGTACACCTGTGCACCTACAACGATTGTGCCCATCTGGATGAGCCAGGGTGCGCCGTGCGCGCTGCGCTGGAATCTGGCGAGATTGCCCAGAGCCGCTACCGTTCTTACCTGCGGATGCGCTTTGGCGAAGAAGTGGAAGAATGGGAGGTGGTGTGAACCTTCGATTTGCCTGGCGAGTATATCAATTGGCGTGTTGTCTGTCAGCAATTCCAAATTTGCCGCGTAGTATCCGCAGATTACGCAGATTGAACGGATTTTTTCTTCTCTCCTCTGCTCCATCTGCGGATGAATGGTAACTGCTCAGCCCACCCGCCGGGGAATCAATTCCCCGGCTGAGGACAGCAAAGTCGGGGAAACCCGACTGCATGGCGCCAGCCGGATTGCTCCGGCGTTGGCCGAGCAGCCCGATGATAACTCGTTGGGCGTGGGTGACTGAGTTGTTACGATGAATTGGCCTATATTGAGAATTGCTGGTTGTCTGTACTGGGTATTGCCAGATACCCGTGAATGGGCTATGATTGATGAGCCACGTATTGGTGTGGCGAGAGCACGTTGGTGTCGCCGCTTGTGGAGGGGTTCGTGACGGTGGAACCCGTTTCGCCCTCTGCGGAGGGAATTCCTCCAGATGCGAGGGGACGCAAACGGCTCTCTGATTTCATCTTCGCAGATTGCTCTGGAGGATTGCACATTGGATAATCGCAAAGTCATTCTGGAAATCAAGAATTTGCGTACCGAATTCGATACGCAAGATGGGATTGTACACGCCATCAACGGCATTTCGTACAATCTGCATGAGGGTGAGGCCATCGGTATCGTGGGCGAAAGCGGCTGCGGTAAAAGCGTCTCCATGCTCTCGGTGATGCGGCTGCTGCCCGAAAACTTCGCCCGCATCAAGGCGGATGCCATCAATTTCTATGGGCGCAACCTGCTGGAACTCTCGAAGGACGAGATGCACAACGTCCGTGGCAGCCAGATTGCCATGATTTTCCAGGACCCCATGACCTCACTCAACCCGGTGTTGACCATTGGCTTCCAATTGAAAGAGCCGCTCAAACTGCACCTGGGGTTGAACGATGAGGAGGCCACAGAGCGGGCTGCCGAATTGTTGCGTATGGTGGGTATTCCCGAGGCGGAAAGCCGCCTGAACGATTACCCGCATCAGTTTTCGGGTGGGATGCGTCAGCGTGCCATGATTGCCATGGCGCTGGCATGTAACCCCAAACTGCTGATTGCCGACGAGCCTACCACCGCGCTGGATGTGACCATCCAGGCGCAAATCGTGGATTTGGTGAAGCGCCTGCGCGAGCAATTTGGCATGGCGCTTATCTGGATTACGCACGACCTGGGGGTGGTGGCTGGCCTGGCAGAGCGCATCATCGTGATGTATGCCGGTTACATCGTGGAAGACGCTCCCGTGGACGAATTGTATGCCGCTCCGCAGCACCCCTACACGGCGGCCTTGCTGCGCTCGCTGCCCAAGATGGATAGCAACCGGGCAGAGAAACTGGAAACCATCGAGGGGCTGCCCCCCGATTTGATTGCCCTGCCCAAAGGCTGCCCCTTTGCCGCGCGCTGCAAATTCGTGCAGGACAAATGTCGTGCAGAAGTGCCTCCGCTGGAAGAACGCTCTCCCAGGCACCGTGTGGCCTGCTGGATTGATATCGAAACAGGTGAACTCCGATGAGCCAGGATAACATTCTCCTTCGTGTCGAAAATCTGACCAAACACTTCCCCATTACCCGCGGCATTGTCATCCAGCGCCAGGTGGGCGCGGTGCAGGCTGTGGATAAGGTATCTTTCTTCGTGCGTCAGGGTGAGACGCTGGGGCTGGTGGGCGAAAGCGGTTGTGGCAAATCCACAACCGGGCGCACCATCCTGCAACTGTATCGCCCCACCTCTGGCAAGGTGTACTTCAAAGACCAGGACCTGACCACGATGGAAGGCGAAGAGTTGCGCCGCATGCGCCGCAACCTGCAAATCATCTTCCAGGACCCGTATGCTTCGCTTAACCCGCGCATGACGGTTGGCGATATCGTCGCCGAACCCATGGAAGTGCACCGCATGGGGACGCGCAAAGAGCAGCGCGAACGCGTCAAGGAACTGCTCAATCTGGTTGGCCTGAACCCCTACTTCATCAACCGCTATCCGCACGAATTCTCCGGCGGGCAGCGTCAGCGTATCGGTATCGCGCGCGCACTGGCGCTCAACCCGGAATTCATCGTATGCGATGAGCCGATTTCGGCGCTGGATGTTTCCATTCAGGCGCAGGTGGTCAACCTGCTGGAAGAATTGCAGGAACAATTTGGGCTGACCTACCTCTTCATCGCACATGACTTGAGCATGGTGCGCCATATTTCCGACCGTGTGGCCGTGATGTACCTGGGCAAGGTGGTGGAACTGGCCGACCGGGATGAACTGTACAACAATCCTCTGCACCCCTACACCCAGGCCTTGCTCTCGGCCGTCCCTGTGCCCGACCCCGTCGTAGAACGGCAGCGGCAGCGCATCATCCTGCAGGGTGATGTGCCCAGCCCGGTCAACCCTCCTGCGGGATGCCGCTTCCACCCGCGCTGCCCGCTTGCACAGGACATCTGTTCGCAGAGCGAGCCCGAATGGCGAGAAGTTTCCACCGACCACTGGGTGGCCTGCCACCTCGTGGAATGATGGTATGCACAGAGCGGTATTTTGAAGTAACTGCTCAGCCCACCCGCCGGGGAAGCCATTCCCCGGCTGAGGACACCAAAGTCGGGGAAACCCGACTGCATGGCGCCAGCCGGATTGTTCCGGCTTTGGCCGCTCAGTCCGACGATTTATCGTTGGGCGTGGGTGGCTGAGTTGCTACATTTTGAAAAAATCTCCGCTCTGAGATACAATGTGATGGCGTCGGCTTTGCCGACCCGTGTGCCCCAGGCACATGTTCTCAAGAAGGGTATGTTCCCACGAAAGGAGGTGATGCCCCTCACGAGAACACAGGAGAACGCCCTCCCTATCTTGTCGTTTGGCCTACGCCAAAACCCAATTTTTTAGTTCCTGACCCTGTTAGGAAGGAGAAGAACACAAATGAATCTGAAGAAGAGTTTTGCTCTCGTCTTCGCCGTATTGATGATTGCCAGCCTGGCTTTGGCTGCCTGCCAGCCGAAGCAGGTGGAAGTCGTCAAGACCGTTGTGGTGACCGAAGTCGTCGAAAAAGAAGGCAAGCAGGTCGTGGTCACCCAGGTCGTGGAAGTGACCCCCGAACCGGAGATGGTGGAACAGCCCGTCACCCTGGACTGGAACTGGAGCACCGAACCCCCCACCATTGACCCCTCCCTGGCAACTGACACCACCTCCGTGGACGTCATCCGCAACCTGTTCGTCACCCTGACCCAGTTCGACCCGGTAACCGGCGAACTCAGCCCCTACCTGGCCACCTCCTGGGAAAGCGGTGAGGACGCCGAGGGCAACCAGACCTGGACCTTCCACCTGCGCGATGACATCCAGTGGGTGCAGTACGACCCGACCACCGGTGAAACCACCGCTGTGACGGATGGCGACGGCAACCCCCGCTATGTCAACGCCTTCGATGTGGAATACGGTGTGAAGCGCACCCTCGACCCGGCGACCGCCTCCGACTACGCCTACGTGGACTACATCATCAAGAACGGCCAGGCCGTCAACACCGGTGCTGAGGGCGTTACTGTGGACGACATCGGCGTCAAGGCGCTGGATGCCACCACCGTGCAGTTCACCCTCGAAACCCCCGCTGCCTACTTCCCGGCCATCGCCGGTATGTGGGTGAATGCCCCGATGCCCCAGTGGGCCATCGACGAATGGGGTGAGAAGTGGACGGAAGCCGGCCTGATTAACACCAACGGCCCGTACGTGCTGGAATCCTGGATTCACGGCGGTGAACTGGACCTCGTCAAGAACCCTCTGTGGATTAACGCTGCCGATGTGCAAATCGAACGCGTCCACGGTGTGATGATTACCGAGGCCTCCACCGCATTCTCTCTGTACGAGAACAACGAACTTGACAGCACCGGTGTGCCGCTGCCCGAAATGGACCGCGTCAAGGCCGACCCCGTGCTGAGCGCCGAGTACAACAGCGCCCCCGTGCCCTGCACGTACTACTACGGCTTCACCAACAACAAACCCCCCTTCGATGACGTGCGCGTCCGCAAGGCCTTCGTCGAAGCCATCGACCGCCAGAGCCTGATTGACAACGTCCTCAAGGGCGGGCAGATTCCTGCCACCTCCTTCGCCCCTCCGGGTATCTTCGGCGCCCCCGAACCCGGCACCGTTGGTCTGCCCTACAACCCCGACGACGCCAAAGCCCAACTGCAGGCCTACCTGGATGAGAAGGGCATGAGCCTGGATGAATTCAACGCCATGGGCATCACCCTGATGCACAACACCAGCGAAGGGCACGCCCAAATCGCGGCCGCCATCCAGCAGATGTGGAAGGACGTCCTGGGTGTCGATGTCAAGGTCGAAAACCAGGAATGGAAGGTCTACCTGAGCACCATCAGGAACACCACCCCGCTGGACGAGATGCCGCACATCTGGCGCCTCGGCTGGTGCGCCGACTACCCGGACGAAAACAACTGGGTGCACGAAGTCTTCAACAACCAGGCCGGCGCCAACCGCCTGCGCCGC
This sequence comes from Anaerolineales bacterium, assembly GCA_034435695.1. GTDB lineage: Bacteria > Chloroflexota > Anaerolineae > Anaerolineales > DRKV01 > DRKV01. The sequence continues at coordinate 8,450 of DAOTWV010000188.1, forward strand.
GGCTGTCTGGATGAAACCTGCACGCAGGTGGAACCCAGCAAGTTCGATGAACTGACCGTCCAGGCGCAGAAGGAATCCGACCCGGCCAAGCGTGCTGAACTGTACGCCGAAGCCGAGCGCATCCTGGCGGAAGAAGAAGTGGCGTACGCGCCGATTTACCACTACACCCGCACCAACGTCACCAAACCGTGGCTGACCCGCAACTTCCCGCCGCTGGGTGGTGTGGACTTCTTCAACTGGAAACTCGACATGGCTGCCAAACTGGCTGCCCAAGGCAAATAGCCTGAACACACGAGGCCGGAGGGGAACCTCCGGCCTCTACTCCCACCCTTTTTGAGAACAATGCTTGCGGGTGTAACCTGAGGAAAGGAAAACCATGACTCGTTACATCATCCGTAGAATCCTGGGCTTCATTCCGGTGTTGCTGGCCATCGCACTCTTCACCTTCGTGTTGATGCGCGCCATCCCCGGTGGCCCGTTTGATTTTGCCGGTGACAAGAGTTTGCCTCCCCAGGTGGTGGCAAACATCGAAGCCAAATATCACCTGGACTGGCCGCTCTGGAAGCAATTCCTCTCTTACCTGGTCGGCGACGACCTGCTGGGAGAGGAGGGGATTTCCAGAGGGGTCATTCGTGGGGATTTGGGACCTTCGCTGCGTTACCGCTCCCAAAGCGTGAACGACATCATCGCAACCACCTTCCCCACCTCGGCGCAGTTGGGCTTCATGTCCCTGCTGCTTGCCATCCTGATTGGTATCCCCATGGGGACGATTGCCGCCCTCAATCAAAATACCTGGCTGGATTACACCAGCACCTTTGGGGCGGTCATCTTCCTCTCGATTCCGAATCTGGTGCTGGCGCCCATCCTGATTTGGATTTTCTCGCTCAAACTCGGCTGGCTGCCGGTGGCCGGGTGGGGCGCCAAACCGCCTTACCTGCTGGGCTTCCTGCCTCAGCCCTCGCAACTGAACTGGAACTATTTCTCGCATGCCCTCATGCCTGTGTTCGCATTGGGTACGGCATCCGCCGCGGGTATTGCCCGTCTGACGCGCGCCAGTCTGTTGCAGGTCATTCGTGAAGACTACATCCGCACCGCACGCGCCAAAGGGCTGCGCGAGCGTGTGGTTATCGTTGTCCATGCCCTCAAGAACAGCCTCATCCCCGTCGTCACCGTGCTCGGCCCTGCGTTTGCTGGTCTGGTGACGGGGACTTTCATTGTGGAGCAGATTTTCGGTATCAATGGCATGGGCAAACACTTCGTACAAAGCGTGGGGAACCGCGATTACCAGGTGATTACCGGTGTGACCCTGGTGTATGGCGTTATCCTGGTAATTGCCAACCTGCTGGTAGATATCACCTATGCGTGGCTTGACCCGCGCATCCGGTACGACTAGGAGTAGCGTACATGGCTGTTGCTGAAATTCCTCAAGAACAAACCCTGGTGCGTAAGCAGCGCAGTCTGTGGGAAGAATCCCTCATCCGCCTGATGCGCAACAAAGTGGCGGTTGCCAGCGCAATCTTCATCATCCTGCTGGCGCTGGCAGCGATTTTCGCCAACTTCATCGCGCCCTACGATTATGCCGAGCAAGACCTGATGGCAAACAACGCCGTCCCGAAGTGGATGCTGAGTATTCTGCCCGCGAATGCCGAAAATTACGCCCGCATCACCACCGATTACCCCCTGGGCGCCGACCACCTGGGACGCGATATCTTCAGCCGCGTCATCTACGGGGCGCGCGTCTCCCTCAGTTTTGCCGTGGTGGCCTCGATGGTCAGCCTGATTATCGGCATGCTGTACGGCACCATCTCCGGCTACGTCGGCGGGCGCGTGGACGACATCATGATGCGCATCGTAGACTTCCTTTACGCCTTCCCCTTCCTGGTGGTGGTCATCCTCTTGCAGACCTACTTCAAGGCACTGGGACGCGCCAGCGGCATGACGGGCTTTGGTGCAAAACTGCTGGAAATCAACGATTCGATGGGCGGCATGCTCTTCCTGTTCATCGCCATCGGCCTGATTAACTGGATTGGCATGGCACGTATCGCCCGCGGGCAGGTGCTCTCCTACAAGCGCAAAGAGTTCGTCGAAGCCGCACATGCGGTTGGCGCCAGCAATTCGCGCATCATCATCAAACACCTGCTGCCCAACATCATCGGCCCGCTGGTCGTGGCGGAGACGCTGGCCATCCCCGGCTACATCTTCACCGAGGCCTTCCTGAGTTTCATTGGTCTGGGTGTCAACCCGCCCACTCCCAGTTGGGGCATCATGATTTCCGAAGCCGTGCCTGCCCTGCGCAGTTACCCCAACCAGGTACTCGTGCCGGCAGTCTTCCTTTCATTGACCACGCTGGCCTTCAACTTCCTGGGGGATGGCCTGCGCGATGCGCTTGACCCGCGCATGAAACAGTAATCCCCACCGGATACCCGGTGTGAACACCCGCAATCAACGGCACCCGGCAGCCGCAAGGCTGACCGGGTGTTGTTTCACATGCCTATGACTCGCAAATTACTCTTTTCTTTCGTTCTTGCTGCGTTATTGTTGAGTGCCTGTGTAGCCGAAGCGCCGCGCGGCCCCAAAGCCGCTCCTGAATGGAGCCGCGGGATGCAACTGGAGGGCATGCCTGTCGGTGGGCTGGATGTCGCCATCCGTGACGGCAGCCTGCACCTCGTGTGGCCCGAACAGGTGGACGACCGTTTGCAGGTGCGCTATACCCGTCTGAATTTCCCCGCCACCCAGGGGACGACGCGTCTTTTGGATGTGGGGGAGGCAGTACCGCGTTACCTGCGGTTGCTCTCGCTTCCCGATGGAGGGTTCTTGCTCCTTTGGGCGGCGCGGGTTCCCGGCACCACCCCCTGGGGATTACGCGCCCTCCTGCTGGATGCGCAGGCTACCCCTGTGGGGGAATCGCTGCTCCTCCTGCCTCCGGAATCCGGAGTCTCCCGTTTCGATGCCGTGGCAGCCTCCAATGGAGATGTCTTCCTGACTTGGGCACAGGCTTCCCCTTCGGGGATTTTCGTTGCCCGCTACCACCCAGGGGATGCTGCCTTCCTGGTGCGTCGCCACCTGACGGATTCCGGGGAACAGCCTGCCATGCGTGTGGATTCCGATGGGCACCTGCATCTCGTCTGGTTCAACGGCGTAGAAGTGACCTATGCCGCCCTGGATGCAGATGGCAATGTGCTTGCTGGCCCGCTGGTGGCCGCACAAATGCAACTGGGTACAGGAAGCACGGCCTCGCCCCCTGTCATTGGTCTGGAACAGGGACGCGTGTATCTGCTGTGGTCTATCACCAACCGTTCTGGTCTGGAGGCGGGAACCGGCTATACCAGTTATGTCTCTTTCCCGATGGATGAGGCGGGTACTGCATCAGTACAGCGTCTGGCCATTTCCCCGGCGGAAGAGCCGCCGTACCAGCGTGTTCAAACCCCCTGGCCTGCACTTACGGAACTGGCGGCGCCCGTCCCCGTGCCGATGAGCAGTGATTTCGTGCTGCATCCGGCCACCCTGCCTGGAGAAGCCGATGCGCTGGGGATGGCCGTCGCAGCACGGCAGGCTTACCGCCTGGATGCGTTTTTGCAAATCGCGGTAGGGGTGCTGGATGACGGGGATTTTCAGGGCTACGCGTATGTCTCCCGCTCTCAGCAACTTTCGGATGAGCCGCACCTGGCGCTGGACGGAGAGGGCTACTGGCATGTGGTCTGGCGGGAGGGCGCCTTTGGACAGCGTGTGTTCTACGCAACGAATGAACCGCAGGCGCGCCAGAAACTGGATGCCCTCACCCCGGCGGATTTCCTGAACGCCTTGTTGGAGGGGAGCCTGGAAAGCCTCACCAGCATCCTGCTGATGCCCATCATCGGTTTTGGATGGTTGCTGCCGGGGTTGGTAGTGGTGGGCCTCTGGAAGTTATTCCGCGATGACGAAAGCGTGCAACAGTGGAATTCGTGGCCGGCGTTGCTGCTTGCACTGGGGTTGTATCAGGGCGTCAAGTGGATTTCGCTGCCCTCCATGGCGGTGTACGTGCCTTTCTCGGCCTGGTTGGATATCCCTCCGGCATGGCAAACCCCATTGCAAATCGCCATCCCTGCCGTCATCCTGGGGCTTTCCCTGTTTGTTGCCTCTCGTGTCGCGCGTCGGCGCAATCCCTCTACGGTGTTGTTCTATGTGGTAACCGGCCTGGTGGATGCCCTGTGTACGCTGGCGATTTACGGTGTGATTTTATTGGGTGTGTATTGATGCGGTATAATGTGCCTGCCTCGCATTGAACCTTCGTTGCCCTGAGAGAATAAACTTAATGAAGAAGTGACAGGAACCTATTGTGCAATCTCCAAGTGACAGAGAACTGGTCATAGCCTTGCAAAGCGGTGACCTGGACGCCCTGGGGCAGTTGTATGACCGCCACCGGCAACTTGTCTATCGCACCGCATTTGCCATAACCGGCGATGCCGAGGCCGCAGCGGATTTGCTGCAGGATGTTTTTCTTCGCCTGCACCGCTTTGCCCATCGCATTGACCCGCGGCGTCCCGTGGAGCCGTGGTTGTATCGCATGACTGCCAACCTGGCGTATTCCTGGCTAAAGCGGCGTAAACGCTGGTTGCAGCCTCTGGATGGTGTAATGGAGTGGTTCCAGGGTACACAGCGCAAGCGTACCCTGCAGCAACGCGTGGAACATAGCGCCGAGTGGGAGCGCTTGCGGCTGGCGATGCTGAAATTGCCGCCGCAGCAGCGCATTGTGGTGGTGATGTACTACATCAACGAACTTTCGCTGCAAGAGATTGCCGAAGTACTCGAAATACCGGTTGGAACGGTGAAATCCCGGTTGCACTATGGGCGGCAGGCACTACGCAAGACCCTGGGACTGGAAGGTAAGGTGTTGAACGAGGCAACCTATGAATTTACATGAGCGTGAAGACCGTATTTTTATCGATAGCGATTTGAGCCGCGAACTCCAAAATTGGGTCAATGCGGCCCCGCGCCCCGCGCCTGAAGTACGTGAACGAGTGTTGCGCCGGGCAGCAGCCTTGCGCTGGATGGTACGCGGTGAATCCTGGCGTGCCTGGATTTTTGCCTTCGGACGTTTTACCCCTGACCAGCACCGTACTTCCCCCTCGTATCTGATGTGGACATATCAAACGGCCAGTATTCGGCTGGTAATTTGAGATTTAAACGACATCGCGGTGTGTATGACGGCGGGGTCTTCCCCGCCGTTTTTTTATTGCTCTGATGCTACGATGGGGAACGCGGTTTTGGCGTGGGCGCACAGGAGGCGTAGGCTTTTCGTAGGTTTCGCGTAGGTTTCTTGACGAACCTGCGTTCTTGTGCTATATATGCAGCAGTTTTGCACGGCAGTCCTGCAGGACTGTGCCCTGAATGCAAAAGGAGTATCCATGACGGAACTCGTCTGTTGTCAGTTATCCATCACGGCTGGCTGGGGGATACGATGCCCGCGCGTGCCCTGAAAAGGAGGTGATGCCTGGCGATAATGACTCATCCGCTTGCTTCAGTACACCGTCTTGCAGATTGTTGTTGCACTGTCCATTCGTTTCCCTATCAGGAGGAGAAACCCTAATGTCCAAGAAATTGATGTATGTCCTTGGGCTGCTCGTGATTGCCAGCATGATTCTGGCAGCGTGCGCCCCTGCGGCGACCCCCGAAAAGGTCGTCGAGACAGTCGTCGTGACCAAAGAGGTGCAGGGCGAAACCGTCGTCCAGGTGGTGACCCCCACCCCTGAACCGGTTGCCATGCCCGACACGCTGGTCATCTGCATGGGGCAGGAACCCGAAACCCTGTACCCCTACGGCGGCTCCATGCTGGCCATGAGCAGCGTCCTCGAAGCCGTCTTCGATGGCCCCGTTGACGCCCGCTCCTTTGACTACCAGCCCGTCATCCTGGAGAAATTGCCCAGTCTGGCCGATGGCGACGCCGTCATCCAGCAGGTCACCGTCAAGGAAGGCGACAAGGTCGTGGACGCCAACGGTAATCCCGTCGAATTGCAGGCGCCCAGCGACACCTTCACCCAGACCATCATGATTGTCCCCAGCGGCTCCACCGAACCCGTGCAGTACACGGGCGGCGAAGTCACCATGGACCAGATGGTCGTGACCTTCAAACTGTTGCCTGACCTGAAATGGTCGGATGGCGAACCCCTGACCGCCGCCGATTCGGTCTACTCCTTCAACCTGGCTGCCGACCCCGACACCCCTGCTAGCAAGACCACCATTGACCGCACTGCTTCCTACGAAGCGCTGGATGACCTGACCTTGCAGTGGACCGGTTTGCCTGGCTACAAGGACTCCACCTACTTCCTCAACATCTGGACTCCTTACCCCGAGCATCTGTGGAGCCAATACACGGCTGCTGAACTGGTGGAAGCGGAAGAATCCTCCCGCCGCCCGGTTGGTTGGGGCCCCTACATCATCGACGAATGGGTGCAGGGCGACCACATCTCCATGCACAAGAACCCCAACTACTTCCGCGCTGGCGAAGGCCTGCCCAAGTTCGACAACCTGGTGTACCGCTTCGTGGGTGAGAACTCCAACGCCAACATCGCCGCCATCCTCTCCGGTGAATGCGATATCGTTGACCAGACCTCCGGCCTCGATGACCAGAGCGAACTGCTCCTCGAACTGCAGGCCTCCGGTCAGGTACAGGCCACTTTCGTGACCGGCACCGTGTGGGAACACGTGGACTTCGGCATCCAGCCCGTGGGCTATGACGATGGCTACGACCCGGCCACCGACCGCTATGACTTCTTCAGCGACGTACGCGTCCGCCAGGCGATTGCCATGTGTATGGACCGCCAGCAGGTGGTAGACACCGTGCTCTACGGTCAGTCCGTGGTGCTCGACACCTACCTGCCGCCGCAACACCCGCTCTTCAACGCCAACGTCAAACACTACGACTACGACCCCGAAGCCGCCAAGGCCCTGCTGGCCGAAGCCGGCTGGACGGACACCGATGGCGACGGCGTGCTTGACAAGGACGGCGTGCCCTTCGAAGTGGCCTACGAAACCACCACGGCTGCCCTGCGCCAGCAAGTCACCCAGATTATCGCTCAGTCGCTCTCTGAGTGCGGCATCAAAGCCAACCTGAATTACTACCCGGCCAGCGAATGGTTCGCTGACGGCCCCGACGGCAAACTGTTTGGCCGCCGCTTCGACCTGGGTGAATTCGCCTGGCTGACCGGCGTGGAACCGCCCTGTGACCTGTGGATTACCGATGGCATTCCTGGCCCCGAAGATGGCACCTGGACTTCCATCATGACCGGCGAATCCGGCCTGAAATTCCCCAACGGCTGGGGCGGCTGGAACGACTCCGGTTACCACAACACCGAATACGACAACACCTGCAATGCTGCGATGCAGTCGCTGCCGGGTGAACCGTCCTACGATGAGATGCACCTGAAAGCCCAGGAAATCTTCGCCAACGACCTGCCCGTTGTGCCGCTCTTCCTGCGCTTGAAACTGGCGGCTACCCGCCCCGACATGTGCGGCTTCATCATGGACCCGACCGCCAACAGCGAAATGTGGAACATCGAAGAGTTCGGCTACGGCCCGCTGTGCCAGTAGTTCCCTCTCTCATGTGACACGATGTGTAAGGGGCTGCATTTGCAGCCCCTTACTTTTTTGTCACCGCATGCGCGTGCCTCTGGCCTTCCCGGCAGCCCGACGATGAACCGCTGGCTTGAGAGCCAATGCCGGAGCAATCCGGCTGGTGCCAAGCAGTCGGGTTTACCCGACTTTGGTGTCCTCAGCCGGGGAATGGCTTCCCCGGCGGGGGGCTTCTGGGCAGTGTTCGTGAGGTAACTTACAGCCAAATTGCTGCTACAATGCAGGCCTTCGGCTTGTCTGCGCAAGGCGAAGCCTTGGGCATCTTAGCCTTCCCCCGATGGGTACAGAGATGGCTCTCCTCCATGACAGGCAGTGGCACGAAGACGGACTGGAAAGTCCGTCCCACCGGTAGGCCTCAGGTGGGGAGGACGCTTCTCGCTCTGATGGGAGGAGATGTCCGCAGGGCAGAGGAAGGAACAATTTTGCCGGTTCCCCCTGAAAATGGGAACATGAAAACGTTGTTGGTACATCGCAATATGGCCTGACACAACGGAATGCAGATACGGCTAACGAAGCGGCGAAAACCAACACACCCCCGTAAATCAGCGGTACGAGCGTTCTACTGACCAGCATGTCTTTCGTGCTCCCATGAAAGCGGGAGCAGGAAAGGGTTGTTGGTGATTTTGTTCCCATCTTCCGCAAGCGAGAGTACCCCTACGGCTCACGGAGCCACAGAGCGCACATTGCCGTACATCAAGAAAACTCTGCCGCGCCTTTGTGTGCGCACAGACGGGCTTTTGCACGCCTTGTCAGGCTGTCACCAACACATCTTGAGTGAAAGCAGCAATTCCAAATATGAGCCAATGCATCTGCAGATGGCGCAGATTACGCAGAAGAAAGAAGAAAAAATCCGTTCAATCTGCGGATACTACGCGGTAAATCTGGAATTGCTCCCCATGAAAGCAAACTGCGAAACCGTTTTCACGATGCGTGATATAATCGCCCCGGTTTGTCGCACCCAATTGAACCTTTTCCCTGCGCATTGAGTATTCTCTTTGGGATATTGCATATCCTGCATCATCCACACGCGCAGAGCGCAGGCTCTGCAAATCTGGGTGATACCTCTTCTGGTAACATCCCCTGGGGCGGGAGGAAGCCCTGTTTTGAGAAAGGAGTTGCAAGCCGATGACCAATTACCTTATCCGGCGAGCCTTCCAGATGGTGCTTGTCGTGCTGCTTTCATCGCTGGCGATTTATATCTTGCTGAACGTTGCCCCTGGCGGGCCGCTCTCTGGCATCCGCCTTTCTGCCGACCGCAAGAGCCGCGTGAGCGATGCCGATATCGCCCGTCTGGAAGCCTATCTGGGGTTGGATAAGCCCCTGGCGCTGCGTTACATCGTCTGGCTGGTTGGCGACGACTGGCTGGGGGCTGACTGGATGTATGTCGGCCTGGGACAGTATTCCCGCGAAAAAATGGGGCGGAATGGCAAGCCCATTACCACCCTGAATCGCGACACGGGGGAACGCGAACCCGTGATGGAGCACTTCCGCTTTTGGGCTGACCCTGGTGTGGCCTTGTTCAATCCTGGCTACCAGTTGTGGGTTTGGGGGGAGCAAATCGATAAAACGCACTTTCGCGCCGACCGCATCCAGGTCAAGCCGCCTGCAACCGCTGACAAGCCTGAAGATATCGTCATTGCCGGTGCAGTGTATGCTGTTCATGGAGAAGTTGTGGAAATCTCTGACTTGAATAGTGTGCATTACTTCGTGCAAACCACAGAGAACACAGAATTTGTATTTCCCGAAGGTGAGGGCCTGCCTCGCCCTGAAGATGGGCGCTGGGTAAACGTTTCCTGGTTGTTTGGACCGCGCGGCACACTGGGTAAGTATGCCGGTTTCCACGGCGATAGCCAAGGCATCCTGCGGGGCGACTTTGGTTTCTCCTGGAAACTCTCGCCCTCTCAGCCGGTTACGGACCTCATCAAGAGCCGCCTGGGCAATACCATCCTGCTGATGACTACGGCCTCGCTTTTCTCTCTGTTGATTGCCATCCCCATTGGTATCTATTCGGCAGTCCATCAGTACAGCAAGGCCGATTATGTCTTTACCACCTTTGCCTTTTTCGGTTCGGCCATGCCTGTCTTCTGGTTTGGTCTGATGCTCATCCTGGTGTTTTCATACCAGTTCAAAAACTGGGGGTTGCCATACATGCCGTCTGGCGGGGTGACTCTGGTACGGTCTGCACCGCCAGGGAGTTTGGAAGCCAATTTGAACATTGTGCCTGGCAGTCTGGTAGACCGTGTCATCCACATTATCATGCCTGCCTCCATGTTGAGCCTGCTCTACATGGCTGGGTGGAGCCGTTACATGCGCGCTTCCATGCTGGAAGTGCTGCGCCAGGATTACGTACGTACTGCCCGTGCCAAGGGCCTGGTAGAACGCATGGTTATTTTGAAGCACGCCATGCGCAATGCGTTGGTGCCCATTATCACCATCGTGGTGTTCGAAATCCCTGGCATCTTCGGCGGCGCAACGCTAACGGAGACCATTTTCTCCTATCCGGGCATTGGCCGTCTGTACTTCGATGCTCTGGGCGGCAACGACTGGCCTGTCGTGATGGCCATTCTTTTCATCACGGCCATTCTGGTGGTCTTTGCTACCCTCTTGGGTGACGTACTCTACACCATTGTGGACCCGCGCATCCGCTTCAGTTAGCGGAGAGACTCTGATGCAACAAGGAGAATTCTGGCATGGCTGTTGCTGAACTCGATAGCGAAAAACTGCTTACCGTTGAAGAAGAAAGTTACTGGACGGTGGTATGGCGGCGTTTCCGCAAGCACAAACTTGCGGTAATGGGGATGATTGCCATCATCGTCATCGGCGTGGCCTGCTTTGCTGCCCCGTTGATTGCCCCTTATGACCCCGTCAATGACCTGGCCAAGGACCCCAACACCGGGGTATTGCTGCGCAATGCTCCCCCCTCCTTTACGCGTGACAACTTCCACCCCATGGGAACGGATGCGATTGGCCGGGATGTTTTTAGCCGCTTGCTGTATGCCGGGCGCATTTCGCTGAGCGTCTCGCTGGTAGTGGTCTTTTTCAGCGAATTGCTGGGCGTGGTGATTGGCGCCATTTCCGGTTACTTCGGTGGCTGGGTGGACGATGTCATTCAGCGTTTCGTAGAATTCCTGATTACCCTGCCGCTGTTGCCACTGCTGCTGGCCTTTTCGGCCTTGCTGCGGGGCATTACCATCCCCGGCTTGCCGCGTGAGTGGAGCAGCGCGGTGATTATCACCTTCATCCTCATCGTCTTTGGCTGGATGGGCGCCAGCCGTCTGGTGCGCGCTCAGGTGCTTTCTCTGCGCAATCAGGAATTTGCAGAGGCAGCCAAAGCCCTGGGGATGGGCGATTTCGAAATCATCTGGCGGCACATGATTCCCAATTCGCTGGCACCCATCATCGTGGCCGCGACCCTCGGCCTGGGAGGCGTCATCATTCTTGAGTCGGCGCTTTCCTTCCTGGGCTTTGGTATCCAGCCGCCTATCCCCACCTGGGGGAACATGCTCAATGAATACCAGAACGACATGTGGACGCAACCGGCCAAAGTGTTTTACCCTGGTCTGGTGATTTTCATTTGTTCGCTGGCATTCAATTACATCGGCGATGGTTTGCGGGATGCCATGGACCCGCGCCTGAAGCACTAAGCGCATCTGCCTGTGTCTGCTGAACGCAAATCCCCTTCCATCTGGCAATTCTTGCTCTCCACAGTGGTGGTGGTAATCATCCTGATTTACGGGATGATTACCATCAACACGGGCGACCCGCGCTGGTTCGATACGCGCTTCGAGGCGCAGCCCACCCACATCGTGGTGTATTGCTATGGAGAGCCAGTGGAAGTCTCTCGCCAATCCGATGCCTATCAGCGCATCACCACCCTGTTCAACGCGGCCATCTCTGGCCCAAAGCGGTGGGATTCGTTGAGCCTTTCGGATGCCACATTCAACGACTATCACACACATCCCCGCATGGTGGCTTTGGAGTTACGGTACGCTCCACCGGTGCGTATTCACTCCTCGGTCAAGTACTTTTCTACCGTTGACCTGCTCATCATGCCGCTGGAAGGACGGCATGCGCAAACGATGGCCGTCTTTGGACGGAATGGCGACTACCCCATTGCTGGTTCGTTTCACGTGGAAGATACCGCCCCCATCAAAGAATACATCGCTGCCCAGGGATTGTGTGACCTGAACCCCTGAATTTTATTGCCTGGATACCCGATTCTGGGAGGAAGCCTGTGACTGAACAAACCGTTGATAACCTGTTGGAAGTACGCAACCTCAAGACATACTTCTTCACGGAAGATGGGGTTGTCAAAGCCGTGGACGGCGTGGATTTCACCGTCCGCCGCGGCGAAGTGCTGGGCCTGGTAGGCGAATCAGGCTGCGGCAAGAGTGTGACCTCGCTTTCCATCATGCGCCTGGTGGGCATCCCCGGAAAGATTGTGGATGGAGAGGTCATTTTCGAAGGGCGTAATTTGCTCGAACTGAGTGAAGACGAAATGGTACACATGCGCGGCAACCGCATGTCCATGATTTTCCAGCAACCGCAAACCAGCCTGAACCCGGTTTTCAAAGTCGGTGACCAGGTGGCGGAAGTCTTCCAGATTCACGAAAACATGAGCAAAGAAGAAGCCTGGGAGAAGGCCGTCGAGTTGCTGCGTATGGTGGGTATTCCCGACCCCGAAAACAAGGCGCATGCCTTTCCGCATGAAATGTCTGGTGGACAGGCGCAACGTGTCATGATTGCCATGGCGCTGGCACTCAGCCCGCAACTACTCATCGCTGACGAACCCACCACTGCGCTGGATGTCACCATTCAGGCACAAATCCTCGACCTGATGCGCGACCTGCAAAAGCGCACCAACACCTCGGTTATCCTCATTACCCACGACTTGGGAGTGATTGCCGAGATGGCCGACCGTGTTGCCGTGATGTACGCGGGCCGCATCGTCGAACAAACCAGCGTGGAAGACATCTTCGAAAACCCCAAACACCCCTACACCAATGGCTTGATTGCTTCCATTCCGGTGTTGGGGCGTGTCACTGAACGCCTGGAGACCATCCCCGGCTCGGTACCCAACCTGGTCAACCTGCCGCCTGGATGTCAGTTTGCCCCGCGCTGCAAAGCCCGCATCGAACACAACCTGGCGATTTGTACCGAGGTGGAGCCTGATTTGTTGGATATCGGCGAAGGCCACCTTGTGCGTTGTTGGCTGTATCAGGATTACGAAGGACATCAGGCGCCCAAAGGCTCCGATGTGGAGACGGCCTGAACCATGACAAAAGAGGCACCCCATGAGTGAAATGACTGCAACCAAACCCAAAAAACTCATCCAGGTGAAAAACCTGGTGAAATACTTCCCGGTGCGTGGCGGTTTGCTGCAGCGCGTTGTGGCCTGGGTACAGGCGGTGGATGATGTCAGTTTCTTCATCCGTGAAGGCGAAACCCTTGGGCTGGTGGGCGAATCCGGCTGTGGAAAAACCACCGTTGGGCGCACCATGCTGCGCCTCATCGAACCTACCGGCGGCTCGGTGGACTTCGACGGCACGGATGTCTTCTCGCTGCGCGGCCGCGCCCTCAAGGCCATGCGCCGTGATATGCAAATCATCTTTCAGGACCCCTACGCCTCGCTGGACCCGCGCATCCCGATTGGTGAATCCATTGCCGAAGGGTTGAAAATTCACAACATCGGTACCCCAAAAGAACGTTTCGATATCGTCATCGAAATGCTCCGCAAGGTCGGCCTGGAAGATTACCATGCCCGCCGCTACCCGCACGAATTTTCCGGTGGGCAACGTCAGCGCATCGGTATCGCCCGCGCCCTGGCCTTGCGGCCGCGCTTCATCGTCGCGGATGAACCTGTTTCGGCGCTGGATGTCTCCATTCAGGCACAGGTGCTCAACATTCTCAAAGACCTGCAAAAGGAATTTGGCCTGACATACCTCTTCATCGCCCACAACCTGAGCGTTGTCGAACATATCTCCGACCGTGTGGCGGTGATGTACCTGGGCAAGATGGTAGAAATGGCGCCGCGGGACGAACTTTTCGCCAATCCGCTGCATCCCTACACCCAGGCGCTGATGTCGGCTATTCCCATCCCCGACCCCACCGTGCATCGAGAGCGTATCATCCTGGAGGGCGATGTCCCCAGCCCGCTCAACCCGCCCTCAGGGTGCCGCTTCCACCCGCGTTGCCCGGTTGCCATGGAACACTGCGCGCAAGAAGAGCCGCCCTTCCGTGAAGCCCTGGAAGACCACTGGGTGGCTTGCTGGCGGGTGGAGTAATCCCCCAGGCTCTTTTACAAAGTCATCGGCATTTCCCCTCTCAGGGTGTGTTATGCGGTGGAATGGGAGCATCCTCTCATTCCACCGCTTATGCATTCTGTCCACGGACATTGGCTCCGAGGGGAACATGCAAAAAGCCTGAAAGTTTTCTCTCCTGGCAAGGGGAATGGCTTCAGCCTTGCCAGGCACAGGTGTAACCACATTTGCACGCATTCGTTCCAAATTTCCTGTTGGCAAGGTGCGAACTTTTGATACAATAACCATACGATGAGTGTAACCCGCTGCCTGCTTGTTGACCACAATACCCAAACGCGCCGTCAGTTGCGCAGTGCCATCGAAAGCCTGGGGCCAGATTTTCAGGTGGATGATGTGCGTTCTGGCGAAGAAGCCTTACTGGAGTTTATGCGCCAGCCAGTGGATGTGCTGGTGGTGGGCCTCTCCCTGTTGGGAATGTCCGGGCTGGAACTAACCGAACGGTTGCGCGCCCGCAAGCCAGACCTGCGCGTTATTGCCCTGGCTGGTAACGCCACCAGAGACCTGGAGCGTAAGGCGGAAAAACTGGGCATCGAAACCATCCTGCCGGCCAGTGTAGATGCTTCCCGCTTCCTGGCTGCTTTCGAGGATTTGTTGGGAATTGCCGAAGAGGTGGTGGCTGCTCCCCCTCAGGAAGATGCACCAGACCCGGAAGTGGCAGAGGCTCCAGAGAAAGCCGCGCCACCCCAAAGCGAGTCCGCCTCCCCCTTGATTCCTACGGAGGAATTGACACGCCCCAGTTTGTCGGTGCCTCTTTCGCGTCTGCGTCAACATCTGAATGCTGTTTCCGTTACCCTGATGAACGACCATGGCCGGGTATTGGCACAGGCAGGGGACTACCCGGCACTGGACACCGGCGCCCCCCTGACCTCTACCCTGCTTACGGCTTTCAGTACCGGAAATAACGTCATCAAGCACCTCGGCGGAGGGGTGCCCGAAAACATTTTCTCTTTTTCGGCAGAGAATCAGCGCATTTTCCTGCGCTCTTTGCAAAACGCCTTTGCCCTGGTAGTGGTGTTGCCTGCCCATCCCCCCATAGATTGGGGAACGCTGCTCGATAGCACGCAGCAAACGGCCGAGGTGTTGCTGGGCGTCTTTGGTGACCTGGGCTTGTTGCCCGAAGAAGTACTCCCCGGCCTGCCGCAAACCGGTTCTTTGGACAGCAGTTTACTCGAAGAACTGGCGCAACCCGATGAAACGCTGGATGCCCTCTTCCAGGAAGCGCCTTCCCGCCTGCAAACCCAGGATGTGGATGCCTTCTGGAATACGCTCTCCAGCGAAGAGGTTACGCCGGGTACGGGGGCTTTGAGCATCGCTGATGCCCTTTCGTATGAGGAGGCCTTGCGCCTTGGGCTGGTGCCTGGCGAAGAGGATGAATCCTCCTGACCCTTGCCATATCCTCCCCCCTTGTGATAAAATTCTGCCCGCCTTCCCGCTGGGAAGGGTACAACACTGGGGCGTGGTGCAACGGCAGCACAGCGGACTTTGGATCCGTTGATTCTGGTTCGAATCCGGACGCCCCAGCCTGATTTTTTCCATGTCCGATACAACAGACCCCGCATTACAACCTACCCTCCTTTCATCTCCTATGGAAAGAGCATCTTGCCTCGGCATTGGGGCGCGGTGCTCTTTGTTTTTTCTTTGTCGTAAGGAAACCCTATGAATGTGCAATCTGTGATTATGGCTGCCGGGCAAGGAACTCGGATGCGTTCCTCACTGCCCAAAGTCCTTCATCCTGTATTGGGAAAACCCATGCTGTGGTATAGCCTGAATGCGCTGACTCCTGTATGTGACGACCTGCCTGTGGTTATCGTAGGACATCAGGCGGAACGAGTGCAGCAGGCGGTAGACGGCCTGGCGCGTTTTGCCATCCAGGAAGAGCAATTGGGCACCGCCCATGCCGTGCAACAGGCGCGCTCGTTTTTGGAAGGGCAGGCGGATATCGTCCTGGTTACCAGCGCCGACATGTTGATGATTACGGAAGAAACCATGCGCGCCCTGGCAGAAGCCCAGAAAGCGCACGATGGCCCAATGACCATGCTGGTTGCCGAATCTCCCGCGCCGCGTGGTTTTGGGCGTGTGGTACGCACTTCGGATGGTGCAGTTCAGGCCATCATCGAGGAGGCGGAAGCCACCCCTGAACAACGCGCTATCCGTTTGCTCAACGTTGGGGTGTACGCCTTTGATGCGGCCTGGCTGTGGGAGATGCTGCCCCAGGTGCCGCGCGCGCCCAAAGGGGAGTACTACATCACTTCGCTGGTGCACATGGCCGTGCAGCAAGGGGCGCGCGTACAGGCGTTGGAAGTTACCGACCTGGACGAAATCATCGGCGTAAACACCCGCGTCCATCTGGCGGAAGCCACCGCGGCCATGCAGCGGCGCATCAACACCCGCTGGATGTTGCAAGGGGTGACCTTGATTGACCCGCAACGCACCTACATCGAACCTCAGGTTACCATTGGAGCGGATAGCGTCATTTGGCCGAACACGTATCTGCGCGGCGCAAGCCGCATTGGTGCTGCGTGCGAAATCGGCCCCAATACCATCATTGTGGATACAGTCGTGGGAGACCGTTGCCGCATCTTCTCCTCGGTGCTCGAATCGGCTGTGCTGGAAGATGAGGTGGATATCGGCCCATTTGGGCATTTGCGCAAGGGTGCACACCTGGCCAAAGGCGTCCACATGGGGAATTTTGGTGAAGTGAAAAATTCTTACCTGGGACCGGGTGCCAAGATGGGGCACTTTTCCTATCTGGGAGATGCCACCGTGGGTGCCGGAGTGAACATCGGTGCCGGGACGATTACCTGCAATTACGATGGAGAGCGCAAACATCCAACCCAAATTGGCGATAACGCCTTCATCGGCAGTGATACCATGCTGGTAGCGCCTGTCACGCTTGGGGAAGGGGCGCGCACAGGTGCAGGGGCTGTGGTGACCAAAAACGTGCCGGACAATGCCCTTGCTGTGGGTGTGCCGGCGCGCGTAATACGAAAATTCAAATCTGGTGAATAGTTTCTCTGTTGTTGCACTTTCTGTTTTATTGTTGGCGCTGGATTCCTGGGTTGTCTCTGCCCTGGCCAGTTTGCGCTATAGCACGCTTCCCAGGCTGGCCGGGACGGAAGACATCAGTACCAGCAGTGGCCGCAGTACACTCAATTTGCTTGTCCGGGCTGTGCAGGCCTTGACGGCCCTCCACCTGGCGCACCTCGTTGTGCTCGTTGCCTTGAGCGCAATAGCATGGCAGGTGCTCTCGGCTGTGTTGCTGCCCTGGGCTGCAGTATTATGTTTGCTGGTAGGGGCATGGATACTGGCCTTGTTGGAATGGATTTTGGAGATTCGCGTTTCCGCGCGTGCCACCCACTACCTCATGCGTCTGGAGCCATCCATCCGCCTGGTGATGATGCTGTTTGCCCCTTTCTATGCCCTGCCGTTACGCTGGTGGGGGCCAAAAAATCCCCGTTCCGAAGCCGGCGCCCTGGTTACCGAGGACGAACTCAAAAACCTGCTGGATGCCAGCCAGCAAGAGGGCGTGTTGGAACTGGGCGAGCGGCGCATGATTTCCTCCATCTTCGACTTTGGGGATACATTGGCGCGGGAAGTCATGGTGCCGCGCATCGATGTCCTTGCGCTGGATGTGCACACTTCCTTGCTTGAGGCCGTAGATGCCTTGCTGCAATCGGGCTATTCCCGTGTGCCGGTCTATGAAGAATCCATCGATAACATCCTCGGCCTGCTGTACGCCAAAGACTTGTTGAGCGCCTGGCGCAGTGGTGCCGTGGAAACGCCTCTGCGCGCCCTCTTGCGCCCCGCCTACTTTGTGCCAGAAGCCAAAACCGTGGATACGCTGCTGGCAGAAATGCAGGCACAGCGCATCCACATGGCCATCGTGGTGGATGAGTATGGCGGCATGGCTGGTCTGGTCACCCTGGAAGACATCGTGGAAGAAATCGTGGGTGAAATCCGAGATGAATACGACCAGCAAGAAGAGGCGCTCTATCAGCAGGTTTCCCCAGGCGAATACCTGGTGGCCGGGCGTATGGATTTGGATGACTTCAATGACCTGATGCATACTGACCTGCCCAGTGAAGAAGCCGATACGCTGGGAGGCTTCCTGTATGGACGCATTGGCAGTGTCCCGGAAGGTGGGGAGCGCCTGGTAGTGGGCACGCTCGAATTGACCGTCGAGGAGGTTCTCGACCGCCGTATCCAGAAGGTGCGTGCTCGCAAGGTGCCGGCAGAGCATATCCAACCGGAAGATGCCGCCTCCTGAGAGGTAGCACAAAAACGTTGTCGGTGAATCGTGGTAACGGAACGCAGCGTTGATGCAGATTCTCGCAGATGCGGCCAACGAAGCGGCGAAAACCAACACAACCAGCGCTATCAGCGTTCTACTGGCCAACATATCTTTCGTGCTCTCTCCTGAGAGGCCCCGCCCACAGGAATACTGCAAAAAACGCCTCGAAATTACACGCAAATTGCAATGCGTATTCGGGGAATGTCGCATAAAATAGTGAACCCCACCCATGCAGGGTGGGGTTTTTCTCCCTGTGATATCAGGAAAGGATTTCGTATGCACATGATTGATATTGCCCCCGAAATGATTGAAACCCTGATTTCTCAAGCCAGAGAGGTGCGAGAAAATGCCTATGCCCCGTACTCGAACTACAAAGTCGGTGCTGCGCTGCTGGCGGAGAATGGCCAGGTGTACACTGGTGTCAACGTGGAGAATGCCGCGTACCCCAGTGGTATGTGCGCTGAGCGTAGCGCCGTTTTCCAGGCGGTAGGCGATGGACAGCGCCGCTTCGTCGCTTTGGCGCTGGTTACCGATAACGGCGGCTCCCCCTGTGGCGCGTGCCGCCAGGTGCTTGCCGAGTTTGGCCTGGATTTACCCATCTTCATTGCCAATGCTGCTGGAGAGGTGCTGGATACCATGACATTGCGCGAACTTCTCCCCAGAGCATTTACCCCCGTTGACCTGGCGTAAATCATTGGGGGGCTACCACCCCAGGGTCGAGGTATCCGCCGTCAGCAGCGACTGTAAAATCCAGCCTTGCTTACCATCCGGGCCGAGAACCAGCACCCAAATGCCGCTCTCCTGCTCCACGGGAGGAGCATCCAGAATCTGGACGCGCGTCCCCTGGAGGTAACTGCTCACAATCACGCCCCCCGGCACATCGCGTATCACAGCCCCCTTGGGAGGGGCAATCAGCGCGAAATAGGGTGTGGCAGTGGGGGTAGGCGTGGGACTGAGCGTAGGAGTGAGGGTCGGAGTTGTGGTGGGAGTCAACGTCGCGGTTGGTGGCACGGGGGTGGCAGTCAACGTGGGGGTGAGGGTGGGGGTATGTGTGGGCGTTGGGGTATAGGTGGGGAGGGCGATATTGGCTTCAATTGCTGCTCCGGCGCTTCCCAGCGCAATCAACAATACGATGCTCAAGAGGGCCACTACCCCCCCCAGCGTGTAGCCAAACACCGTCAAGGGGCGAAAGCCGAGAATAGCAAAGGTAATCGTGCCCAACAATACCGCCCAGGCCAGATGCAACGCAAACACCACGATGCCATCTGGCCACAAGTGCGGCTGCCCGGAAGTAAGCCCAAAACCGGCGGCGCTCAATGGCAAATACAACCCGTAAGCCAGGGCAACGCCGGGCACAGCCGGATTGCCATCTTCTTGCGCCAATTGCACCGCCGCCCACACAGCACCAACCGCAACCACCAAAAAATGGGCCGCGGAAAGTCGCGTAACCAGGTGTGCCTGCTGCCAACCCGCGGGGGGAAACAGGCGGGTCAGTGCACCACCGCCCGCACCCAACAGCAGCACAAACGTACATCCGATGGCAAAGCCGCCAAAACTGCGTCCAAAGAAGCGCGGCGAGCCTAAAATGGTACCCAGGGCCATGCCTCCCACCGGGACCATCGAAGGCGCGACCAATGCGCCCAGCAGCAACACTGGAGGCGCATCCAGCCACAGGCCGCCTGCCAGCAAAATACCTGCCAGCAGTGAAAACAAAAAGAAATCAAAAGATGGCGAGGCGCGGTGTGCCACGCTTTCAATCATCAAGGCGCGCTCATCTGCTTCCAATGGAGTCAGCAAGCGACGCGCCCGTCGTCGGCGGGCGGGGGGGAGGTTGTCGGAATCGGAGGGTAACAACTGGCTGCCTTGAAGTTTCATAGGGGACTTCCCGCGGCTGTGATGCAAATCTCTCTGAAGAACTGGCAGGGGAAAGATACCCGCTAATTATACCCTTTTCTGTAGTACAATCCCCGCGCCCAAACACGCGGCATACAAAAGTTGTAGATAACGGCAAACGAATCTGCGCCAACGGTTGCAAGTCCGCCCGGAGTTTACATAAAATTCGCCGAAGTAGCGGCTGGTTTTGCACCTGCGCGGCCAGGTTTTGCAAAAATTGCCTGCGATTTCCAGTCGCCAGATGAAACCCAGAGAGGAGTTTTCATGAAACGTTTCCCGATAGCCGCCTTCCTTATAATTTTTCTGTTGACTGCTTGTGGCGGAACCTCCCCGGTTTCGGTAACACCTTCCTCTCTCCCTCCAGAAGAACGCACGCCCCTCCCGGCGGCTACCGCTACCGCAAATCCAGCCGCCCTCGAAACAGCGACTCCCACCCCTGCTGTGCCGACGCTGTTGCTGGTGGCCCCGGCGGGATGCGCCACCCCCTACGAAACCTTCTGCCAGGGACTGGAAGCACGTGCCGTCGCACAAAACTGGCAGGTTTCTCAGGTAGATGCTCTGCCTGCTTTCCTGCCCTCTCAAACCCAGGCCGTTGTGCTGTTGCCCGGCCTGCAAGACCTGTCCCAGGTCATGTCACAGGTTGGTGATGTCCCTGTACTGGCAGTTGGGTATACCGATGCACCTGCCATGCCCAATCTCAGTGTCCTCGACCCACAGGGGGCTACGCCGGAAAAGCGCGCCTTCCTTGCGGGGTACATTGCCGCCCTTGCGACCGAAGATTGGCGCACGGGTATTGTGGTACCGGCTGCCAGCGGAGAGGGTACGGCTTTGCAGAATGCTTTTTTGCAAGGAACGACCTACTTCTGCGGCCTGTGCCGTCCCGCCTACCCCCCTTTCCACACCTACCCGGTAGTTGCTGTGCATACTGAGGGCAACGCAACGCAAACCTTGCAAACCCTGGCCGACCAGGCCGTGGCGACGGCATACCTGCCCGCTTCCCTGAGTGAGGATACGGCCTTGCTCGAAGCAATTGCCCAGGCCTCCCTGCAGTGGATTGTCGAAGGCCAGACGCCAGCGACCCTGCAAGACATGCTTGTAGCCCGTATCTTCCCATCCCCCGCTTCCGCATTGGATGCCCTCTGGCCTGCGCTCACCGGCGGCGACGCGGTACACCTCCCCATGCCCATCGGGGTGGATGCCCCCGGCCTTTCTCCGGGGCGGCTGCGCCTGGCGCAGGACGTTGCCACTGATTTAATGGAGGGGCGCATTTCGGTGCAGCAGCCGTAAACCCCTCTGGCTGCCCCCTGGGACGTTCTGCCAGAGAGCACGCAAAGGTCGTTGGTTGAACTGCCCGGCGGTTGGAAACCACTTTGGTGTCCTCAGCCGGGGAATTGATTCCCCGGCGGGTGGGCTGAGCAGTTATCCTTTTGCACGTTTTGCACATGTTCTTGTGATGAAAAACACATTGGCAAAAAAAGAGATTTTGTGGTAAGTTAATGTGCGCTTCGTGTGTCATTTGTCAGACCATTGGAAGCGTATCCAATCTTTCCCGGTTCTTCTGGAGGAGAATACATCTCATGTCCAAGAAACTGTATGCTGTTCTTTCCGTACTGGTACTGGCAGCCATGATTTTGTCTGCCTGTGCTACGGCCACCCCGGAAGCCACCGGTGGTGAGCAGGCCGCTAAAGGCGACTGCAAAAGCCCCGATGTCTTCTGCGTTGGCCTGGTGACCGACGTCGGCGAAATTGACGACAAATCCTTCAACCAGTCTGCCTGGGAAGGTGTACAAAAAGCCGAAGCCGAACTTGGCGCACAAATCAAATACATCGAGACCAAAGACGCCAAGGACTACGCCGCCAACATCGACCTGTTCGCGAACGAAGGCTATGATGTCATCGTGACCGTGGGCTTTGCGCTGGGACAGGCGACTGCCGAAGCCGCCGCCAAATACCCCGATATCAAATTCATCGGTGTAGACCAGTTCCAGGCGGAACCCATCGACAACCTGGCCGGTCTGATTTTCCCCGAAGACCGCGCTGGCTTCATGGCTGGTGCACTGGCTGCCCAGTTGACCAAGAGCGGCACCATCGCCGCCGTCCTGGGTACCGACCTGGTTCCCCCGGTGGTGGCCTTCAAAGAAGGTTACGAAGCGGGCGCCCGCTACATCAACCCCGATATCAACATCATCTCCACCTACCACCCCGGTGGCCTGGACGTGGCCTTCGTTGACCCCGAATGGGGTGCCGCGACCGCCAAGCAGGCCATTGACCAGGGCGCGGATGTCGTCTTCGGTGCCGGTGGCAAGACCGGTAACGGTGCGCTCATCGAGGTTGCCTCTCACGAGGGCGTGTACTGCATCGGTGTGGACACCGACCAGTGGGGCACCGTGCCCGAAGCGCACCCCTGCCTGGTTTCCAGCGCCATGAAACTGATTACCCCCGGTGTCTTCGACCTGATTGAAATGGCGAAGAACGGTTCCTTCCCCAGCGGCAACTACCTGGGCGAAACCGGCCTGGCCCCCTTCCATGATTTCGACAGCAAGATTCCGCAGGAAGTCAAGGATAAACTGGCCGAAATCGACAAAGGCCTGCGCGATGGCTCCATCGACACCGGTTATCACCCGTAAACCGACTGCTGCTTTTCTGTAAAAGCACATCGAGGGGCGCGCGTGTGCGTGCCCCTCGAATTTCGTTTTTTTCTGTAACAACTCAGCCACCCACGCCCGACGATAAATCGTCGGGCTGCTCGGCCAAAGCCGGAACAATCCGGCTGGCGCCATGCAGTCGGGTTTACCCGACTTTGGTGTCCTCAGCCGGGGAATTGATTCCCCGGCGGGT
>DAOTWV010000189.1:0-11738 GCA_034435695.1 Anaerolineales bacterium
CTGGCGCTCTCCGGCCTGTTCCTGTTCACCAGCCTGGGCATCGGGCTGCTGGCCTCCACCATGGCACAGACCCAGCAGGAGGCCATGATTACCGTGTTCGCCACCATGCTGCCGGCCATCATGCTCTCCGGCTACCTGTTCCCCATCGAGGCCATGCCGCAATGGCTGCAATGGGTTTCCGCCGCCATCCCGCTGACGTACTACCTGCGCATCATCCGCGCCCTGCTGCTCAAAGGCGTAGGGGTGGGCGACCTGCGCGCCGAGGTTCTGGCGCTGGTCTTCTTCGCCACCCTGTTGTTGGGCGCGGCCTCGCTGCGCTTCCGCAAGCGGTTGGATTAGTTCATCAGTCCATGATTGCTTTTCATACAAACGGGATAACTGCTCAGCCCACCCGCCGGGGAATCAATTTCCCGGCTGAGGACACCAAAGTCGGGTAAACCCGACTGCATGGCGCCAGCCGGATTGCTCCGGCTTTGGTCGCTCAGCCCGACGATTTATCGTTGGGCGTGGGTGGCTGAGTTGTTACACTTTGAGTATAAATTAATCTCCAGGGGGAAGCAAGTCCTACGGGGGAGCACTACAGGGCTTTCTTAAAGTGGTGCAAGTTTCAGAAGCCAGGCTTTCAGAACCCCTTGGTGCGTGGGATGATTCTCACACAAAGCCACGGAGCACACGGAGAAAAATGCATAAAGGACTCTGTGCGCTCAGTGTCTCCGTGTGAGACTTTTTTTGCAGGTCCGTGCGCAGGACAGGGCTTTCCCAAACGCTTGCAAGTATCAGAAACTGGACTTGTAAGAAAACCCTGGGGAGCGCTAAAGATATGTTGGTCAGTAGAACGCTGATAACGCTGGTGCCGCGATTTACCAACAACGTTTTCGTGCTTCCTCCTATGGGGCCGGGGGAACTTTGAGTAAGGCACCGATAGCATATCCCACGAGGGCACTTAGCGTACCAATGGCAGCCATTTCCAGCCCGCTTTTGAAGGGATGCCCTACCATGTTGAGGGCCTTATACACCCCTACAGCAAAGAGTACTACCGCCGTCAAGACCACAGCAAGCAGCATGCTGGACGTAATCGGCAAGAAGAAAAAGGGCAGGATGGGAATGAGCGAGCCGATGACGGCTGAAAGGCCAACGACCAGCGCAGAACGCAGGGCTGTGCCGCGCTCAATGGGCATCAGTTGGTGCTCTTCAGCCATCATCACAGCAACCCATACGTCGGGGTCGCGCGTAATGGTATCCACGATGCGTTCCAGCAAGGGGCCATCAAACCCTTTTTGGTGATAAATCTGGCGAATCTCTTCGCGCTCCAGATTGGGAACGGCTTCTACATGCCGGTATTCGCGGGCACGTTCACTTTCGTAAAAATCAGCATCAGCCAGGGTGGAGGTGTACGCCACTGCAGCCATGGAAACCGATTCGGCAAAGGTGGCTGCCAGACCGGCTACCACCACGATGTGCGGGTCGGCAGTGGCCGCCGCAACCCCCAGAATGACGCCCAGGACATTGACGATGCCATCCTGCCCCCCAAGGATAACATCCGAGAGCGCCGAACCGCCTTTGTGCGGGTCAACGCGATTGTGGTGGTCGTGTTCATGCGGATGGATGTGCATACCGCTGCCTCCTAGGGGTAGAATTGCAAAATTTCATCCAGGGCACGCTCCGCCAGGGGAGGGTCTACGGCCAACCAGATGACCAGGTTCCCCGACTGAAAGTAGAAATGTTGCTGCCCCAGGCCTTCGAGTGCCTGCACCCTGCGGCCGTTGACCAGTCTTTCCCCCTGCGGATGAAAGGGGAGTCCCGTGCTGGAGGCAATGCGCTCCTGCATGGAAGCAAACAGGCGGGAGGAAAACCATTTCCAGGGTGCTCCGGCCACCCACAATTGTGCGTTTCCCTCTCCCTGGTAAATGGCCACCGCAGCCACGGTGAGAGGAAAGCCTTTGCCGTGCAGTTGTCCAATTTCCAGGGCTGCCTGCGCCCCAGTGTCCAGCACGGTGCGCTGCAGGCCAGCAATCTGACTGGGGACGGGGGGTACTGATGGGTTTTGCATGCGGTTTTGCAGCCAGAAGTACCCGCCCATTGCCGAGAGCAGCATGGCGCCCAGGAGCACCAGGGCAATGGCTATCATTTTTCGACGCATGTTTTGACCTCCATCTGGTGTTGCGATAGTGCGTAGTGGGGTGCTTGATTATACCCTCGCAGCCCGCTGTGGCCTGCGTTGCGACGCCGTACAGGCATGATGCCATTGTCCGTTATGCGGCGCGTTGTGCTTGAACGAGGTTTTATGCCTTGCGCAACATGAGGAAGCGGGGCTTCGTGACTGCCTGCATGCAGGCGGCAGCAAATACCTTTTCGCTGGCCTGCATGTGCACATCGGAGGGAAGTTCCAGGGTCAGGTGGCGAAATGGCGCAGTGTATGTTTGCAGGGCCTGCCCCAACCAGGCCAAAGGGGCTGGGGTTTTCAAGTCGGCAAGCCGACAGGAAAGGTAAGCCCGGTATTCTCCTCGCAAACCGGCAATACGCAGGTAGGCGCTTTCTTCTTTGCCGCGATAACACACCCAGTGACGGGCATACCCCACCCAATCGCGGCGGGCAAATGGACGCTGGAGCAGGCTTTCGGCAGCCCAGGCCATCCCTGAACGCAGGGCGCGCTCTTGCCAGCGCTGATAGGCAGGCAGGGTTTCAGATGCCGGCAACTCTTCTACACGCCAGGTTTCTTTGGGTGTCGGCAACGCATCGGGGGATTCCAGCACCCACTTACGGGTGCGGTAGGGCTGGAAATTCAGGGCGCGCGCGAAAGCCAGGGCGGGAGCATTTGCCGCCGCCACGGGCATTCCCAGCAGCGGCAGGTCATCATCACGGGCGCTTTTGGCCGCCTGCGAAAGCAGTGTCCGGGCAACCCCGCGTCGCTGGAAATCGGGTAACACGCCCAGGCTATCAATCAGCAAAAGGCGTCCCTGAGGGCGGGCATACAGGTATCCTACGGGACGAGTGTTCAGACGGGCAATCCAGGCATGGGTGCGTTTACGGTAACTCAGGGGCAACAACAGGCCACGCAGTGCAGCACGCCGCCACAGGGGTAAGGCAGCAAAATCAGGGTCTACGGGGGGCAGCAGGGCAAAATCCTGCCCAGCCGCCCACCAGGCATCGCGCCAGGAAGCAGAGGTGAGGTGGAAATCTGTCATGGAGAAAAGTATACCCTCTTCTTTGACGATGCAGCGCGAGTGGGCTATACTATACGCGCAGGAAAACGGTTCCAGAAGTCCCGTCGAATGACTTCTCATTCCCCGTTCTGTAGCCGAAACAGGAGGTTCTCTCATGGCTGTATCCGATTTCAAATTGACATACGCCACTATGTTCAATCCGCCGGAAGAGTTGCACATCCGCTTTGAGCAGGCGCTGGAGGATTGGAAAGCCAATCTGGGGCAGGAATATGCTCTCATCATCGATGGCAAAGACCGTTTTACAGATGAGAAATTTGAAAAACGCTCTCCCGTAAACACTGACCTGGTGCTGGGTGTATTCCAAAAAGGTGGTGTCAAAGAAGCCGAGGAAGCCGTGGCTGCTGCTCGCAAGGCTTTTCCGGTGTGGAGCAAGATGCCCTGGCAGGAACGCGTGGCGATATTGCGCAAGGCCGCAGATTTGATTGACGAGCGCATCTACAAAATTGGTGCGGCGATGGCGTTGGAGGTTGGCAAAAACCGCATGGAATCGCTGGGCGATGTGGCAGAAACTGCCGACCTGATTCGCTATGCCTGCTACCAGATGGAGCAGAACGAAGGCTTTGTGGTGGAAATGGGCAAAGACCCGCTGCCCGGCTACGATGCCACCAACATTTCCGTACTGCGCCCTTACGGCGTGTGGCTGGTCATCAGTCCCTTCAACTTCCCCACCGCGTTGAGCGGCGGCCCCACCGGTGCGGCGCTGGTAACCGGCAACACCGTGGTGCTCAAGCCCGCCACCGATACGCCCTGGACGGTGCGCCTGCTTTCGGAATGCTTCCGCGATGCCGGCCTGCCCGACGGCGTACTCAACTACGTGACCGGGCCAGGGCGCACGCTGGGACAGGCGCTCATCGACAGCCCCGAGGTGGACGGTGTGACCTTTACCGGCTCCTTCGATGTCGGCATGGGCATTTACCGCTCTTTCGCTCAGGGCCGCTATGTGCGCCCCGTCATCCTGGAATTGGGCGGCAAGAACCCGGCCATCGTTTCCCGCCACGCCGACCTGGAACGCGCTGCCATCGGCATCGTGCGCTCGGCCTTCGGCTTGCAAGGGCAGAAGTGCTCGGCCTGCTCCCGCGTGTACATCGAGGAACCTGTGTACGACGAACTGGTAGGGCGGCTGGTTGAGTTGACCAACAAACTCAAGGTCGGTGACCCCACCTTGCGGGATGTGTACATGGGGCCGGTCATCAACAAGAACTCGTACAACGATTTCAAGACCTTCACCGAAGAACTCAGCCAGGCCGGCACCTTCCTGACGGGCGGCAAGGTGCTCACCGAAGGCGAATACGCCAAGGGCTATTACTGCACGCCCACGCTGGTTGCCGATGTCCCCTGGGACCACCGCCTGTGGATGCACGAGATGTTCGTGCCCATTACCATGGTCACCAGGGTCTCCAACCTGGACGAAGCCATGCGCGAGGCCAACAAGGTGAATTACGGCCTGACGGCAGGCTTCTACGGCACCGAAGAAGAGGCGCAGTGGTTCTTCGAGAACATCGAGGCAGGCGTGACCTACGCCAATCGTCCACAGGGCGCTACCACCGGTGCATGGCCGGGCTTCCAACCCTTTGGCGGGTGGAAAGGCTCCGGCGCCAGCGGCAAGAACGCCGGCGGTCACTACTACCTGCAACTGTACATGCACGAGCAAATTCGCACCCTGATTCGCTAATGCCTGATGCGCGGGGGGCATGTAGCCCCCCGCGCATTGTATCCGGAGTCGGACAATGGCCTACAGACTGGGACGCTTTTTTACCATTATCGGTGTCGTGTTGCTGGCGTTGTTTTTTGCTTCCGACGCCACGGGGACGCCGCTGTACCGTCTGTTTTTTATCGGCGCGCCGTTGACCGCTATTGGCATCTACATGATGCGCCGCTTCGCGCCCAAGCCTACCCCCAGCGGCCGTTTTTCCTGGCTCAAAAACCGCAAAAAGTAGCAATCACCCCAACATGAACAAATTGATGGATTTATCCACAGCCATCGCGCAATACGTGCACGATGGCGATGTGTTGTATGCGGCTGGTTTCACACACCTGATACCGTTTGCTGCGGGGCATGAAATCATCCGCCAGGGACGCCGCGACCTGGTGCTGGCGCGCGCCACCCCCGATTTGATTTACGACCAGATGGTGGCTGCTGGCTGCGCCCGCAAGGTCATCTTCTCCTACATGGGGAACCCCGGAGTCGGCTCCCTGCGCACAGTGCGCAAGGCTATCGAGGAAGGCCGCCTGGAATGGGAAGAGTATTCCCACTTCGGGATGATTTCCCGTCTTCAGGCTGGCGCGGCAGGCCTGCCATTCATGCCCATCAACCTGACCGCGGCAAAAGACCTGGAGCGTGCCAACCCCTTACACCGCCGCGTTACCGACCCGTATTCCGGGCGCGAGGTCATCGTGGTGCCGGCGCTCAACCCGGATGTCGCCATCATCCATGTACAGCGTGCAGACCCACAGGGCAACGCGCACATCTGGGGCATCATCGGCGAGCAAAAAGAGGCCGCTTTCGCCGCCCGCCATGTCATCATCACCGCCGAGGAAATCGTCTCGGAAGAGAGCATTCGCTCCGACCCTAACCGCACACTCATTCCCGGCCTGATTGTGGATGCCGTGTGCCATGTGCCCTACGCGGCGCACCCCTCCTACACGCAGGGTTACTACGACCGGGATAACCAGTTTTATATCGCCTGGGATGCCATCAGCAAAGACCCGGCACGCCTGCAAGCCTACCTGGATGAGTGGGTCTATGGGGTGCGCGACCGCGCCGAATATTGGGAAAAACTTGGCCCTGAAGTGCACGCGCGGCTCCAGGTACACGAAAAATTGAGCACGCCTGTCAACTATGGCGCGTACTGAGCACCTCATGAACATCCCCTTCATCACTTTCGGCGATTCCGGCCTCCCCCTGCACTTCTACCACGCCAACGGCTACCCGCCCCAGGCCTACACCCCGCTGTTGAAAAACCTGGGGACACATTACCGCGTCCATGCGATGGAGGCACGTCCCTTATGGCCTGGCGCATCCCACGCCGTACTCACCGACTGGCGTCCTCTAGCCGGCGATTTGCTGGAATTTCTCCAGTGGCAATGTGGCAATCAGGCAGTCATCGGAGTAGGACACTCGGTAGGAGCCAATGCCACCTTGCGGGCTGCCCTCTACCAGCCAGAGCGCTTCCGCGCCCTGGTGCTGCTCGACCCCGTGCTCTTTCCCCCTTGGGTAAGCGTGCTCTGGAACCTGGTGTACATGGCCCGCCTGGGATACCGGGTACACCCTCTGGCACGCGGGGCTATGCGCCGCCGATGCACCTTCGAAAGCCGCGAGGCAATGTTCGACAACTACCGCCGCAAGGCCGTTTTTCAAGGTATGGACGACCAGGCGCTATGGGCTTACGTGGACTCGCTGGCCGAACCCGACAACCGCAACGGTGGCGTGCGCTTGCGCTATTCTCCAGAATGGGAAGCACGTATCTACGTCACCAGTGTGCGCGCCGACCTGGAAATCTGGCGCGGCCTGTCCAGCCTGCGGCTGCCCATCCTGGTCATCCGCGGGGAGAAGACCGATACTTTTCTGGAAAACACTGCCCGCCTCTTCCAGCGCAAGGTTCCCCATGCGCACATCACCACCCTCCCAGATAGCACGCACCTGTTGCCGCTGGAACGTCCCACCGAGGTCGCCCGCCTGATGCGTGCATTCATCCGCCAATAAATTTGCTCTATGCCTCAAATGTACACCCCCTCCGAACTTCTGACCGTCAATGCCGCCCGGCTCTTACGGGATGGCGATGTGGTATTCGTCGGCGTAGGATTGCCCAACCTGGCCTGCAACCTGGCGCGGCGCACCCACGCCCCCAACCTGGTCATGCTGTACGAAGCAGGCGTTATCGGAGCGCAACCAGCGCGTCTGCCGCTTTCCATCGGCGACCCGACTCTGGTAAGCGGTGCGCTGGCTGTGTGCAGCATGTACGATATTTTTGCCCTCTACCTGCAGCGCGGCAACGTAGATGTCGGCTTCCTGGGGGGCGCGCAAATCGACCGCTTTGGGAACATCAACGCCACCGTCATCGGAGAAGACTACACGCACCCCAGAGTACGTCTCCCCGGTTCTGGCGGTGCCGAGTTAATTGCCGCCTGGGCTAATCGTTGCTACGTACTCACCCGCCATCAAAAACGCCGTTTTCCCGAAAAAGTGGATTTCCGCACCTCCGCCGGTTTCCTGGATGGACGCGCCCAGCGCGAAGCCAGTGGCGTGCGCGGCGGCGGCCCGCAGGCCGTGGTCACCGACCTGGGCATCATGGAGCCAGATGAAAACGGCGAACTGATACTCACTGCCCTGCATCCCGGCAAAAGCGTGGAAGAAGTGCGCGCCAACACCGGTTGGGATATTCGCATCGCCCCCGATTTACGCACCACAGCGCCTCCTACCGAAGAGGAGTTACACATCCTGCATCAGGAACTCGACCCCCAGGGTATTTACCTCAAGTAAGCAGCATTGCAGATAAGCGTTCCAACCACAAACCACCCAGGTTTGCACTCTACGACAAAAAACGCCCCTTGCGTACTCAAGGGGCGTTTTTTTCCATGCGGCTTGCCATCCGCCTGCGCCACCAATCTTCCAGATGGCGGCGCAAGTCCTGTATTCCCTCGCGAATCTGTACCACAGGGTCCTGCACCCGCCAGGTGCCGGCCTCTGCGCTGGCATGCAAAAAACCACTGAAACGGAACCAGAAAATGGCCATGCGATACAGGGGCAAAAAAGGCAACGCCCACAGGGTACGTACAATGCGTTCCCGCCCCTCGCGGTCAACTCCCGTCCACGCCACGGCAATCCAGGTGACATCAATCAGCAGGTAAAACAGGTACATCAAGAGGAATGCCAGCACGAGCAACGTGAGGGGATACCCAAAAAACACCAGGGCAGGGGTGAAAAACGTCCACAAAAAGCGAGGGAAGGCCAGGGTGTGGTCAATCAGCAGGACACGGGCGGGGTTGAAACCGCGGATAGTGAAGGGGGAACGCTTCATCAAGTCCGGGTATTTGGCGCTGACCTCGACCTGACCGCGCTGCCAGCGTACCCGCTGGGCATACAGCGCCGAGAGCGATTCGATAGGGTGCACGTACGCTATCGCCGAACACACACAGGCCACATGCTGGTCACGCATGCGGTCATAGAGTTCAAACGTCAAATCGGTGTCTTCGGTCACCGTTTCCTGCGAATAGAGGTAGGTTTTCAACAGGCTTTCCCGCCGGAAAACGGAAAATGCCCCAGAGAGAGTGTACAAATTGTGCAGAATGCTCTGATATTGCCGTCCCACCTGGAACGCGGAAACATATTCCAGGAATTCGCACGCTGCCAGGAAGGTGCGCATGCGCCCGGCCCCCTGGGGGGGAGGCAAAACCCGGATGGCGCCCGTCACCGCCCCCAGGGTGGGGTCCGCCTCCATGGCTTCCACGATTTTCCGAACAGCATCTGGGGCCAGCACGACATCGCTATCCACATTGAAGATGTATTTTCCACGCGCCAGGTGGATGCCAGCATTCAGCGCCCACGCCTTCCCCTGGTTGATGATGCTATGCCAACTCATGTTCAGGGGGAGGCGGTTTTGCAAGTGAGCAAAGACTTGAAAAGAGCGGTCCCGGGAACCGTTGTTGACAAGCAAAATATCCATGCGGTCCTGGGGGTAATCCTGCTGCGCCAGCGAGCGCAGGCAGGCTGCCAGGGTGTTATCGCTGTTGTACACCGGGATGATGATGGAAATATGGGGAAAGAACTGGAGGGGGCGGCTTTGACGCATCCGCAGGCGCGCGGCAAAAACTCCCAGCAAACTGGCGATAGCAGAAAAACCATCTACCACCAGCGGAGCCAGAAGCCACACTCCCCAAAAGAAGACGAAGTTCCAGAGATGTTCCATCGAAAAAGCAAATCGTTAAAGGAATGCAGTGGTATCTACAAGTGACACTTTTATTGTACCCGTTTTTGAGCACAAATTAACCTGCTCCATAATCCAGCAACAATGCCAGATGTGGGCCAATTCGTCCGCAGATGTCGCAGATTACGCCGATAGCGTAGAAAAAATCCGTGCAATCTGCGCAATCCGCGCTATCAGCACCCTGTCTGTGTCTGGCAACTGAGGGAAGGTTACGCATTCCTTTGATTTTGTATGGTGACCCGGAGTGCAGGATTCAAAGACACGCGTCAATGGAGCCGTGTGCGCCCCCTCGTGCCATCCCCTTTCTCAATCAGAACGATGTTCCCCAGAAAGCAGACAACGGGTGCACAGCCAGCGTTCTGTGTCCCCTGGAAATGCGCAGGCCTGCCGACCGGCTCTGTGGTCATGGACTGTGGGCTGCTTGTTTCTGCTTCATGCTCAGGTCTCGCAATACCGGCAAGGTCACCAGCACCCAGTACAGGCCAATGGTGAGAAAGAAAAAGAAGATTTTACCGGCATACGTATGTGCCAGCACCAGCGCGTTTTTCCCAAATGTGTGCAAAAGCACCACAATCAACAGCAGCCGCAAGACGTTTGCAAACCAACTGGCAGCCACGCCAAAGACGACAGACCCCACGCGACGGGAGAGCGACCAGCCAGGATAGAACCACACCAGGCTGACCAGCACACACAATTCCAGCAAGCCCGAGGATTCCACACCAATCTTGAGCATCGTCCAGCCCATGGTTTCCCCTACCCGCTGCACGACGACCAGTACCAGCAGGACATCCGGGGCGCGCTCGAAAATGCGCGTCGGGATACCGATGTAGTTCGTGATGGAATGTACCGTCCAGGCGGTGCTGTACGCCAGTGAAGGTTCGATATCGAAGACGCCGCGTGCCACCCACACCAGGGCATAGGCCATACCTACCACGCCTACCAGGTAATACAGCAACCAGACGCGATAGAAGCGCAAAAACCACACGGCTCCTCCCCACACCACCAGAAAAAACGCCCCTAACCAAAGCATCAGCCCTCCATATTTCGACGCAGCCGGGTAAACCACGCCACACCGCTCAACACAATGGCCGCGAGTATCCCTACGCCCAACGCATCTGCGGGGCTCCAGGTAACGATGCTCGATGTATCCAACAGAATGGGCAGGTAGGTTTGCGAGGTAGCCAGCACCATATCCACTGTCTGCCCGGGACTGATACCCAAGGTACTGAGCGGAACGCCCCATTCCACCAGGTCTGCGCCTTCGGTGCGGCTCTCTCCCCAATCGGCATTCCTGGCAATCGTCTGCATGAAGTTGCCAAAACCGTCGTATACATCGACACGCACGCGCGAATTATTGCGCCGCGGCGTATATTGCACATCTACGATACGGTCTACATAGCCATCGCCATCGATATCCACGTACAACAGGTATTCAATCTCCCACACCGCACCAGGCCAACGTTCCGCCATGAAATAGGCCGTATTGTCGCCGGGGTTGGTGGCAAAGCAAAAGGTTTTCAAATCGCCAAATGCCCCTATAGTCCCCCCATCCTGTGGGTCACTGACACATGGCTGTCCTGTCCAATCAGCGAATTGTCCGTCCAGCACAATCGGGCCGGCTGCCAGGGCAGCGCCCCACGGCCAAATCAAAACTAACGTACCGATAATCATTCCCATCCAGAATTTCATGCCGTTCTCTCACTTCGCTGCGCTTCGCGGCGCCTCAAATACGTGAACCAGCCCGCGCCGCCCAGCGCAATCAACAGCAAAAGCCCATACCCCAGGGCATCCGCTGGGCTCCAGGTGACTGGCTGCGTGGTATCTGAAACTTTCTTGCCTTCGCCACTGCTGCTATCCAGCCACATATCCACCGCCTGACCAGCCGTGATGCCAAGGATATCCATGGGGACACCCCACTCTACTTTGTAGGCGCCTTCGTTGCGGCTCTGTCCCCAATCCATGTCATCGGCGGTTTTTTGAATTTTGTTGCCGTTGCCATCGAAGACGGTCACCTCCACCTCGGAAGAGGTCTTCTTTGGTTTGTACTCCACTTCGACAACCCGGTCTACGATGCCATCCTGGTTGGTATCCAGATTCAAGCGGTAGGTAATCTTTTTGTTGCCGCCTACCCAACGCTCAGCCATGAAATACAAGGTGGAGTCATTGGGATTCGTGGCAAAGCAAAACGTTTTGATGTCCGTAGAGGCACCGGCGGTCTGGTCTCCCTGGGGGTCGGTGATACAGGACTGTCCAACCCAGTCATTGAACTGCCCATCCAGTACGATGGGACCGGCTGCCTGGGCATAGCCTGGCGTACCAGCCACAACCAACACAAGAACAAGCAATAAAGGAATGAATAAGCGCGTCTTCATGACCGCTGCCTCCCACTCCATTGTATACCAATCAGCCCGGCCCATACCAGCAAAGCAAGTACCGTAACAGCCTGTCCCAATTGATAAATCCGCGTATGGTGCAGGCGAATTTCTACATGATGGCTGCCCGGCATGGCCTGGAAAGCCAGCAGGTTTTCGAAAGATTGCACCTGAGCCGGGATGCCGTCAATCTCCACCGTCATGCCCTCGTGCATAGC
>DAOTWV010000190.1:0-17380 GCA_034435695.1 Anaerolineales bacterium
GACGCACCATACCAACCACCTGGTACCCTTTTTCCAACAAAAATTCGGCCAGGTACGAACCGTCCTGGCCGGTGATTCCCGTAATCAATGCGACAGGCATGAAAAGTTTCTCCTTTGCAGAGGTAAATTCAACGGCTGAATTATACCGGCAGGCAAGCGGGTGTCAAGGAGAAAACACAGTCACCAGCAATTGCAAATTTGCCCGCATGGCATCCGCAGATTACGCATCTATCGGCGTAATCTGCGGATGAATTGCTGCACAGGCACCTAGTCGGTACGCGACGTGCCCGCCCAACGCATCACCGTGTACAGCACCAGGGTAACCACCCCCAGGCCCAGGGTCTTGAACACGCTGACTACCGCCCAATCCAGGGGGGTATAGCGGCGCACATACCAGGGAAAAAGCCACAAAGAACCCAGAATCGCCCCCTGCAAAACCCGCGGCACCCAAACCGAAGGCCGCTCTCGCTGCGACAGCCAGCCCCACACCCCCAGGGCAATCTGCGGAAAGGCCAGGATGGCGCGGTAGCGCGGGCTATCCCACAGGTCACCGCCGCCGCGCAGTGAAGCCACCAGCGCCTGAAAGAGTATCAGTCCCAGCCACACACCGGGCAGGCGCAGCCAGGCGCGCTCCAGCGCCACACGCAGCAACGCCAGCATGAGGCCGCCCAGCACCAGTGTCCAGCCCAGGGCGCGCCAGATGGCAATCCCCTGCCAGAGTGGAGAACCGCCAGCCAGCAGCGCGGCCGGCAGCAAGGGACGCGCCACACCATAAGCCACCAGAAACGGCAATTGCGCCCAGGCAGGCAACACCCGGAAAGTGCGCTGCACCCAGCCAGAAGCCTGCTTCGTCAGGTACCCCTGATAGCGGCTCACGTTATGCAGCAGGGAAAGCAAGAATCCGCCCTTCATCCAAAGCAGCAACACAAGCGCCAATCCGGCCACACCGAGCAAGACCTGCCATTCTCTGCGGCGCAAAAACCGCCATTCATCCAGCACGGCCAAAGTCACCGCGCACCCCAGTGCCACGGTAACCGCTATAGGCGGAGAAAGCGGCAGCGCCAGAAACACGGCCAGCAGCATCCATCCCGCACCGCGCTTCCGCTGCCCCTCAGCACACACCGCAGCCCCATACAGTCCCAGCGCCATGAGAGTCATCCCCGGCCCTTCGCGCATGTGTGCGCTACCCAAGAGCACGGCCTCCGGATACAGCGCCACTCCCCACGCTGTCCACAGGGCGAGGCGCGCCCCCCACACCCGGCGGGTAAATGCCCAGGCCAGGGGCACGCTCAACGAGGCCAGCAGCGCCAAAAGCGCCGCCATCACCAGTGGATAATGCCCGCCTAACAACCGGTACACCCCCGCGCTGAGCCACAACAGGCCGCCGTACTGGTCTGCTGCCTGCGAATACCCAAAGGCATCCCCCAGCGGCCGCCCGGATTGCGCCAGTTCCCAGGCAGCAGTATCGCGCGTGTACGCATCGGCCATGACGTAACCCGCCAACTCCGGCGGATTGCCATATCCCCAGCGAGGCAATGCCACAGACCAGAAAACCGCGGCGCCAACGCGCAACAGGAATGCCAGCAGGGTCAGCCGAATGAGTGCCGAGCGGTTCATATTCCGACCTCCAAAATGCGGCGGGCGCGCGCCTCCCAGGTGTACGCCTGCACGTCCTTTCTGGCACGTTGCCCCAGGGCAAAGCGTTTTTCGGGATGCCCGTACAGGTCACGCAATGCCTCCGTCCACGCATTCAGGTCATCTGGTGGAAGCAAGAGGGCATTTTGGGGATGCAGCACCTCCCGCAGGGCAGGCAAATCGCTGGACAGGATAGCACGGCCACAGGCCAGATACTCAAACACTTTCATGGGGCTGAAAAACGGGGCGATATTGCCGCCAGACGATGCCGCCACCTTGCGCTGATAAGGCATCAACAGCACATCACAGGCGGCCTGGTAACGCGGCAGTTCAGCATTGGGGATGAAGCCGGTGAAGATGAGGTTGTCCAGCCCGGCGGCTTGCGCCTTGAGGCGGGCGACATCTTCGGGGTTGCCGCCGGCCAGCAAAAAGGTCATCTCAGGCAGGCGCGCGGCCAGCGAAAGCAGCAATTCCACGCCGCGCCCGGCGTACAGGTGACCGGTATAACCGGCCGTGAAGTGCGGTGGCAGCCCCAGAGTGGCGCGCGCCGCTTCGGGGGCGGGAAGGCCGGCGTAGCGTTCCAGGTCTACGCCATCGGGAAGTACAAGCACGGGGTGCGGCCATCCTTCCAGAGGCAGGGCATCACGCAAGGCACGGGTGATGGTCACCAGCGCCCGCGCGCCGCGCCCGCGCAAAAAGAGGCGAAACCACAATGGGCCAACACGTCCCTGTGGCAGGTCGTGGACTTCCAAAACGGTTGGTATGCCCTGCAAACTGGCAAAGGCTGCGGCCTGAGGATGTCTGGTGAAAATCCACGGCACATTTTCCCGCCGTGCCAGACGCAGCACCTGCCAGGCGTAATCGTAACTGCGCAAGCGGGGGTGAACAGGCAGCCAGGTGATGGAAAATCGCTCTTGCACGCCATAATGCCGCGCCAACACCTCCCAATCCACTGGCGGACGGCGCTGCGGGTTGGGCACTGTAAGATGGACTTCCTGCCCCAGGCGCGTGAAAGCCTGCGCCATCTTCATCACCTGGATGGTGTTGGCGCGCCGGGAGGGCAGGTAGGTGGGGGCGGGGAGGAGCATGGGAATGCAGAATGGCTGACGACAGACCACAGACAACGGACAACGGACAACGGACGACGGACGACGGACGATGGACTACCCGACTAAGCGACTAACCGACCAGGCGACCAACAGACTGACCGACTACCCGACCAGGCGACTAACAGACCAGCCGACTACCCGACTAAGCGACTACCCGACTACCCGACCACCCGCATAGATTTTCATCCAGTCATCGGCGGCGCGCTGCCAGGTGAGGCTTTCTGCAAGGCGGCGATTGGCCTGCCCCATGCGACGCGCCAGGTCTTCATCTTCCAGCAGACGGCGCATGGCCTGCGCCAGCGCCTCGACGTCCTCCGGAGGTACCAGCAGACCGGTTTCCCCGTCCCGCACGGCATCCGGGATACCGCCGCTGCGCGTACCAATCACGGGCAGCCCATAGGCCCCGGCTTCGATGTACACCAGCCCGAACCCCTCGAAGCGCAAATCTTCGGCCTGGGATGCCAGCACGAAGAGCGAGGCCTGCCGGTAGAGGGCATCCAGTTGGGCATCGTCCACCCGCCCCCAAAAGGTGACGGCATCTTGCAGATTGTGTTCGTGCACCAGTTGCTGCAAAAACTGATAGTACGGGTCTTCGGGGCGATATTTGCCCACAATCCAGTAACGCGCCTGTGGCATGGCGCTGTGCAGACGCGCAAATGCCGCCAGGCTGATGTGCATTCCCTTGCGCGCTTTGATGTCGCCAACGGTGAGCACGGTGGGCCTCTCCGGCCAGGGACGCTGCAAGGCATCTTCGGCAGGCACACGCCGCCAGAAATCGTTGCCGTTCAGGATGACGTGCAGGCGCTCCGCCGGCAGGGCTTCGGGAAAGGTCTGCCGCATCAGGTCGGCCGTGCCGTGCGAAACGGGGCAAATAGCCGCCGCGCCGCGCAATACCCGCTGGTAGGCCCAACGGTCAAGCGGGTAACGCACCCACAAGACAGCGTAGGTTCCATGCGCCGTGAGAACGTGCGGCACGTTCCAGCGCCGCGCCAGGGTGTGCCCTATCAGGCCGGCGGGGTAGGCTTCCAGGGAATGCACCAGGGCGGGACGCGGCATGGAGAGGCGACGCGCCCGCCACAGGGAACGCAGCAGATGGCCGCGGGTGCGGTGGCTGCTCAGGGAGGCATCCTGCACTACAGGCAGGGCATACCGCTCCCATTCCGGGAAGAGTTCGGCAGCCAGTTCCGCATCATCGGCGGCATGAATCAGCACGGGTTCAACCTCTCCAGCCAGAGCACGCAGCAAGTCCTCGGCATAGCGCCGCCAGCCAGAAGTATGCAGGGAGGGGAGGAGATAAGCAATGCGCATGGGATACGTGGTACGTGGTACGGGGTACGGAGTACGTGGTACGAAGTACGGGCTACGTCAACCATCCATGCTCTTCAACTGACGGTAGAAAAAAGTCACCGCCAGGCCGACGCCGATGACGTAAGAGGCAGCCAGCAGACCGGCATTCGCCAGGTAGCCCCACACGGGCACCAGCAGCAAAATACCGGCAATCTTGAAGAGCGAAAGACCAAAGTTGATTTTCGTCGGCAGGTCGGCGCGCCCCAGCGAGAGCAGGGCAACACGGTTCCAGTAGAAGGTGTTGGCAACCAGGAACCCCGCCAGCAGGATGAGCAGCGCCGGGTAGGCCGGCAGGTATTCGGGCTTGTACACCAGCGCAATCAATGGCCTGCCCAGCACGGCCAGCCCCAGCGCCACCGCCGCAGTGTAGGCGAAGGCCAGGCGGGAACCCTGCCGCAGGACATAGCGCACGTTATCCCAGTTGCGGCGGGCGACCTCGCGCGAGAGTTCCGGGTAGGTGGCACGCGGCAGCGGGCTGATGGGCATCTGTACCAGATTGGCGAGCGCCAGCGCCAGTTTGTAGTACCCGGCCTCGGTGGGCGAGCGCAGGAGCGAAATCCACAGCAGTTCGCTGTCTTTGTTGATGAGACTGAGCGTGCCGCTCAGGTTGGTGCTGACGGCAAAATGGGCCAGTTCCCGCCATTGGGAACGGAGGCCGCCCAAAGGGAGTCGGAACCACGCGCCCCCCCAGCGGGTACGCGCTTCCCACAGGCCTGCGGCGGTCAATCCCAGGGAACCCAGCGCCTTGCCCGTCATGTACGCCATCACGACTTGCGGCAAACCGCCGTGCTGCAGGTAGGCCAGCGCAATCAACCCCAGGGTGAGCAGACTTTGGGCAATCTGAATGCCGGCGATGCGCCGAAAACGGTCGGCAATCTGCAGCAGACCAGTGGCGCTTTCATAGACCAGGTTGGCAAGGATGATAGCGCCGCCGTACAGGCGAAACCAGAAGACGGTGGCGGGGTCGTGGGCGAAGTAGCGCGCCCCCAGGGGCGCGAGCATCACCAGAACAGCAAACGCCAGCAGCGAGGTGCCGCCTTCCACCAGCAGGGCGGCCTTGAAGACCGTCGCCGCGCCGCGGGGATTGTCTTCTTCCGTGCGCTGAGCGACGTATTTGACCACCAGTTCGTTCATGCGGAAGGAGGCCAGTTTGTTCACCACCGTGGCGAACATGGTAATCACGCCCAGCAGGCCGAAAGCCGTCACGCCCAGGAGGCGCGCTGCCAGGATGCCCTGTACCATGCTCAACCCGGCGGTAATGCCCGTGGCGCTGAACAGGTAGCCAGAATTTTTGAGGATGCGACGGAGGAGGGTGTTCACGTATGGGTGCGGGGTGCGGAGTGCGACGTGCGGGGCATCCGTCGTCCGTGGTCTGTCGTCGGTCGTCCGTGGTCAAACATTGAGCGAAAGTTCCTTCGCCCAGGCGCGGTTTGCGTTGTACCAATCCACCGTGCGGCGCAGGCCCTCATCCAGACTGACGTGCGCTTCCCAGCCCAGGATGCGCCCGGCCTTGCTGACATCCGCCAGGTTGGATTTCATATCCGCCTGCGGGAAGGGGTGCTGCACGATGTGCGCCTTGCGCCCCACCAGCCTTTCGATGCGCTCGATGAGTTCCCGGATGGTGATGTCTTCGTGTCCGCCGAGGTTGAAAATCTCATAGCCAACCGGCTGCAAGGCCAGGATGACGCCGCGGGCGATGTCATCCACGTAGGTGAAACCGCGCGATTGGCTGCCATCGCCGTTCAGGTGCAGGGGTTCCCCTTCCGTAATCCAGCGGATGAAACGGAAGACGGACATATCAGGGCGTCCCGCCGGGCCATAGACGGTGAAGAAGCGCACCACGCTGACATCGATGCCGTACAGGTAGTGGTAGGCATGCGCCATAGCCTCGGCGGCCTTCTTGCTGGCTGCGTAGGGCTGCAGCGGGCGGCTGCTGTCGGCGGTTTCCGGGGTGGGCAGGGGCGCGTCCTGCCCATAGATGCTGGAAGTGGAGGCCAGCAGGAACTTGGGGATGCCGGCACGCTGACAGAGTTCCAGCAGGTTGAGGGTGCCGGTCAGGTTGGTATCCACGTACACCCAGGGGTTCTCTACACTGGCACGTACGCCGGCGCGCGCCGCCAGGTTGATGACGGCATCGAAAGGCCCTTCTTCGGCCAGGGCAAACACGGCTTCTTTTTCAGCAATGTCCATGCGCCGGAAGGTGAAGCCGGGGTAGGTTTGCAGTTTTTCCAGACGATGCTGCTTCATGCGCACGTCGTACGCGTCGTTGAGGTTATCCACCCCAAAGACGGTGTGGCCGCTTTCGAGCAGCATTTCGCCCGTACGGGCAGCGATAAATCCGGCAGCGCCGGTGAGGAGGTATCGGGACATGGGAAAATGGTGAAGGGTGAAGGGTGAATGGCTGACGGTGGACGGTAGACCGTGGACGGTGGGTGATGCCTGATGCCTGACGGCTGAAGGCTGATGCCTGATGGTGGACGACGGACGACGGACGACAGACGACGGGGCACCTGACGACTGAAGGCTGAATGCCTGACGGCTGAGGGCTGAATGGCTGACCGTGGTCAGAGACGCACGACTTTGGGGTTATCGCGTCCGGCCGCGCCGAGGGCGTTGCGCGTATCTACGATGAGAGCCGCGTTTTCCAGGATAGCGGTGTAGTCGTAGTCGCTGTGGTTGGTGATGATGACCACGCAGTCGGCCGCGCGTACCGCGTCCATCAGGTCATCCACCGACCGCATGGCAAAGCCGTCATGCCGGAAGTTCGGGATGTAGGGGTCGTGATACGAAACTTCGGCGCCCTTCTGGAGCAGGAGGCCAATCACATCCAGGGCCGGGGATTCGCGCAGGTCGTCGATATCGGGCTTGTAGGCCGCCCCCAGGACGAGGACGCGGCTGCCCTTGAGGGGTTTGCGGTGCTCGTTGAGGGCATCCTGCACCTTGCCAACGACGAAGCGCGGCATGCCGGTGTTGATTTCGGATGCCAGTTCGATGAAACGGGCGGTGTAGTTCAGGGAGCGCAGTTTCCACGAAAGGTAGAGCGGGTCGATGGGGATGCAGTGGCCGCCCAAACCGGGGCCGGGGGTGAACTTCATGAAGCCGAAGGGTTTGGTGGCCGCGGCATCGATGACTTCCCACACGTCCACGCCCAGACGGTCGCACATCAGCGCCAGTTCGTTGACCAGGCCGATGTTAATCATGCGAAAGGTGTTTTCCAGAAGTTTTGCCATCTCGGCCACCTCGGCGGAGGAAACCGGCACAACGGTCTGGATGGCCTGGCCGTACCAGGAGGAGGCCACTTCGGTGCAGGCCGGGGTGATGCCGCCCATCACCTTGGGCGTGTTGACCGTCGTCCAGTCTTCGCGGCCGGGGTCGACGCGTTCCGGCGAGAATGCCAGGAAGAAGTCCTCGCCGATGCGCAGGTCAGCGGCGGCCTGCAGTTTGGGTAGCAGGATTTCGCGGGTGGTGCCGGGGTAGGTGGTGGATTCCAGAACAACCACCATGCCGGGGTGAACGTAGCGCGCCAGTTCGTCCGTGGCCGAGATGATGAAGGACAGGTCGGGGTCGCCGGTTTTGCGCAGCGGGGTAGGGACGCAAATGCTGACCGCGTCGGCCTGGCGGATGACGGAAAAGTCGGTGGTGGCGCGGAAGGTGCCGGCCTGCACCCAGCGGGAGACCTGTTCCGAGGGCACGTCCTTGACGTAACTCTCGCCGCGGTTGAGCATGGCGACTTTTTCTTCGATGGGGTCCACACCGGTGACATCGAAACCGGCTTCGGCAAAGACCATCGCCAGCGGCAGGCCGACGTAGCCCATGCCAAGTACCACAATGCGTAAATTTTTAGAGTGGATTTTTTCCAGCAGAGTTTTTTTGTTCATAGGGGTATCCGGTAGGGAAATTTCACGAAAAATGCAGGGTGGTCTCTCCCAGGACGGCCTGCAAGAAGGCTTCGTCCAGGGTAGAGGCGGTCATCAAGAGGGCATCTTCGTTGTTGTCTTTGTAGTAGCGCGGCCTGCGGCCGACGATTTCATACCCAAAGTGCCGATACAGTGCCTGCGCCGGGAGGTTGCTGACGCGCACTTCCAGGGTGGAGACGTGCGCTCCGCGGCGTATGCCTGTCAACAGGGCGGCGGCCAGCAGCCGGGCGCCAATGCCCTGGCGGCGGTAATCGGGATGCACGCCAATGGTGGCGATGTGTAATTCATCTACCAGCAGCCAGGCCACAATCATGCCCACCACTTTCGGTTTTTCTTCGGCCACCAGGCAAATGGAAAGGGTGTTGCTTTCCAGTTCAAAGCGGTAGGCGCGCTCCGGCCACGGCATGGCGAAGGAGGCCTTGTCCACGGCCATGACCTGGGGAATATCTCGCGGGGCCATGGGACGAATGTGCACGGCAGGGGAGCGGGGAGCAGGAGACGAGCACATGGGCTGAGGTCACTGAAAATGCAGGTAGATGGGTGCCAGGGTAGCGGGGTCATCGTGTGCGCCCTGCTGGAGACGCCGCCAACCGAGTTCGGCCAGGTACGCGGGG
The DNA here is from genome assembly GCA_034435695.1 of Anaerolineales bacterium. Taxonomy (GTDB): domain Bacteria; phylum Chloroflexota; class Anaerolineae; order Anaerolineales; family DRKV01; genus DRKV01. The sequence continues at coordinate 8,623 of DAOTWV010000190.1, forward strand.
CGGCGCAGGCAGGCCGCCGGGGAAAGGATTTCCACCTGGGGGGCGGCCTCGGCCAGCAAACGGCGCGCTTCGGCATCCACCTCACCACACAAGCGCGCCGGAGCGTTCAGCGCGGCAGCCAGGTCGGGCAATTTCCACACCTGCAAGTCACCTTGCGCCTTCCAGGTCCCGGCGTGCCAATGGTAGCGGCAGGCGGAGTACCGTCCGCGTCCGGCCAGGAGCACCGCCCACAGGGGCAGGTCAGAGGCGGGCTGTGCAGCGGCCAGGAAGTCCAGGGTAGGGATGCCCACGATGGGTACGTGCCGGGTGAGCGCCAGCCCCTTGGCAAATGCCAGGCCGATGCGTAAGCCGGTGAAGGAGCCGGGGCCGGTCGCCACTGCAATGCCTTCCAGGTCGGCGGGTGTGGTGTCGGTTACGGCAAAGGCGCGTTCCACCGCTGGCGCCAGGTGGCGGGTGTGGAAGTGTGCGCTCTGCCAGGTGTACTCCAGCAAGACGCGCCCCTCTTCGTAAAGGGCTATGCCGCTGTAGCGGGTAGAGGTGTCAAGTGCGAGGAGCATGGAGGGTCGCTTAGTCTGTTAGTCTGTTAGTCTTTTAGTCTTTTAGTCTGGTAGTCTGGTAGTCGCGTAGTCGGTTAGTCGCGTAGTCGGGGGGGGGCTGTACCACGTACCATGTACACCGTACCACGTACGCCGTACCACGTGCCACGTACGGGATTCTATCGTCCAAACGTGCGTTTGCGCAGTTCGCGCAGCAGGGCTTCGTAAGCGTCGCCGCGGGCGGTGAAGAGCAGGTCGCGTTGGGTATCGTCTCGCCAGGTGAAGGTTACTTCGAGGCGCTCGGCAGGCAGGGCTTCTTCGATGCGTTCCGCCCATTCCACCAGCAGGGGGCCGCGCCCCAGATAGGATTCCAGGTCAAGGTCCCAGGCTTCGGCAGCGCCGGAGAGGCGGTACGCGTCCATGTGAGAGAGGACGCCTTCGTCGGCGCGGCGGTAGGTGTTGACCAGGACAAAGGTGGGGCTGGTAGCCTGGTCGTAGGTTCCCCAACCGCGCGCCACACCCTGCACGAAGGTGGTCTTGCCACACCCCAGGTCGCCGTGCAGGCAAACCAGGTCGCCGGGCTGCAGGAGCGCGCCCAGGCGCGCGCCTATGCGGCGAGTTTGTTCCGGGCTGTGGCTGATGATTTCGAGGGCATTGGGAGGCAGAACTGGGGGCATACCATCACCGTTCCACGATTTGCAGTTTTGCCAGGGAGGCGATTACACGCTTCATCCCGACATCCTCGAAGAAGACATCCAAGATTTCATCCTCGCCATCCATGCGGGTATTGAGCACCAGCCCTTCGCCAAATTTGGGGTGCGCCACACGCTGTCCAACCTGATATTGCGGTTGAGGAGAGGATTTTTTTCGCGATGCGGAGGCTTCCCAGCGGGGCTGCCGTTTCTTGGGGGAACGCCGCGCCTTTCCGGTGGGTTTGCGTTCCCCATCAGAAAGCAGGTGCTCAGGGATATCCTCCAGAAACCGGGAGGGTGCGGCGTAATCTGGATAGCCGTAGGTGTAGCGCTCCTGGGCATAGAGCAGGTACAGGCGGTCTTTGGCGCGCGTGATGCCAACGTACAGCAGGCGGCGCTCTTCCATCATCGCCTCAGGGTCATCGAATGAACGGCTGTGGGGCAGCACGCCATCATTCAGCCCCACCAGAAAGACCACCGGGAATTCCAACCCTTTGGCGGCATGCAGGGTCATGAGAGTAGGGACGCTGGCCTTCTCGTCCAGGGTATCCTGGTCGGCTACCAGGGCAATTTGCTCCAGAAATGCACTCAGGGGGACTTTCCCTTGCTCGGCTGCCAGGCGCTTGAGTTCCATCACGTTTTCCCACCGGCTATAGCCTTCATCGGTACCGTCGTCAATGTAGGGGCGGTAGTTGATGTCTTCCAGGATACGGTCGAGCAAGGGTTTCGCGGAAAGTTCCGCAGCCCGCCAGGAGGCCAGCAGGGTGCCAAAGTGCTTCAGCGCCCCCAGTGCCCGGCTGGAGATTCCTTCTGTATGCGGAGATTGCGGGTTTTGCGCCAGGTCAAGAAGCAGCGCGCCCATGGAAACTCCTGCCCGTTGGGCTGCGGCGCGCACCGCAGCAACGGTTTTCGCGCCGATGCCACGTCGAGGCACATTGAGTACGCGCATCAGACTGACCTCGTCGTGCGGGTTGTGTACCAGTCGCAAATAGGCGAGCATGTCTTTGATTTCCCGGCGGCCGTAAAAGCGCTGTGCGCCCACGATTTTGTAGGGCAGATTGGCGCGTAAAAAGGCTTCTTCGAGCACACGCGACTGCGCATTGGTGCGGTACATGACAGCAAAGTCACCGGGCTGCGCCTGATGACGGGCAATCAGTTTCGTGATAGTCTCGATAACGTAGTCGGCTTCCTGACGGTCGGTATGCACTTCCTTGAGCACAACCGGCAGGCCGGCTCCGCGGTCGGTAAACAGTTTCTTGGGCACGCGATGGGGATTCTGGTCAATGACCGCCATCGCCACATCCAGAATGGTCTGCGTTGAGCGGTAGTTTTGTTCCAGCAAGATAACCTGTGCGTCAGGATAGTCCTTCTCGAAGCGCAGCACATTACGGTAATCTGCACCGCGCCAACGGTAGATGGATTGGTCGGCGTCACCCACGACGAAGATGTTTTCATGGAACGAACTCAAATGCCGCAGCAGGGTGTATTGCGCCATGTTGGTATCCTGGAATTCGTCCACCAGAACGTGCTCGAAACGTCGGGCGTAGCGCTCGCGCACAGTGGGGTGCAATTCCAGCAGGCGGGCCGTGTAAAGCAGCAGGTCATCGAAATCCACGGCATTGCTGGCGAGGAGCAACTTCTGGTAGTGTTCGTACACGCGGCGGGTGACTTCATCGCGGTAGTTTTCCACGGGGAAATCTTCCGGGCCGCGCAATTCGTTCTTGGCATTGGAAATGGCCGCGTGCAGGCTATACGGACGGTAGCGCTTCTCATCCAGGTTGAGGTCTTTGAGCGCCTGTTTGACCAACCCAATCTGGTCGTCAGCATCGAAGATGACGTAATTGCTGTCCACCGGCAGGTATTCGGCCTCGCGGCGCAGGAGGCGGGCGCAAAAGGCATGGAAGGTACCCACTGTCAGGCCGCGCGTCTGCCCGCCCAGCAAATCTTCCACCCGGCGGTTCATCTCGCGGGCGGCTTTGTTGGTAAAGGTCACGGCCAGGATGTTGTACGGACGTGCGCCCAGATGCCCAATCAGGTATGCGATGCGATGCGTGAGGACGCGCGTCTTTCCTGAGCCAGGGCCGGCAAGCACCAGCACCGGGCCTGTGCCGGCGGTGACGGCTTGTTGCTGTTGAATGTTGAGGCCGTTCAATAAATCCATAGCGCGGTGATTATAGCACGGCTCCACAAATATCCACGAATGAGCACGAATATCCACGAATGAGCACGAATATCCACGAATGGGGGCGAAGGGGAGAATGGGGATGGGAATCGGCCCTGGGGGAACACCCTCTCCGCGCGCTGCGTTATGACAAACACTGGTACAATCAAAACAGCCATTACCATCTGGATGGCTGCCAATTGTAAGGAGAAATCGCTCTTATGTGGAAAAAACTTGCAGCAACCCTGCTCTTCCTGGCGCTCATCGTGAGCGCATGTGCCGCCCGCCAGGCGGAAGCCCCCTACGTCGCGGAAAAAATGAGCGCGCCTCAGACCGAAAGCCTGGAGATGGGCTATGCAGGCGATACCGCTGGTGCTCCAGCCCCAATGGAAGCACGCGGCGATTTTACGGGCGCTCCGGAGGCAAGCGCACCGTCAGCAGACCGCCTGGTAATCAAGAACGCCAATCTGCAAATCGTCGTACAAGACCCTCCCGCAGTGATGGACGTCATCAGCAAGATGGCCGAAAGCATGGGAGGATACGTGGTCAGCGCCAATCTGTACCAGACGGTATTGGAGGGAGGCGTCAAAGTTCCGCAGGCAAACATCACCATTCGCGTGCCCGCAGAGAAACTGGATGAAGCCCTGAAGCAAATCAAAGCACACAGCGACCAATTGCCATTGCGCGAGGACATCAGCAGCCAGGATGTCACCAGCGAATACACCGACCTGAATTCTCGTCTGCGCAACCTGGAAGCCACAGAAGCCCAGTTGCAAAAAATCATGGAGGACGCCTACAGTACAGAAGATGTGCTGCGCGTGTACCAGGAATTGACCAACGTGCGCCAGGAAATCGAGGTCATCAAGGGGCGCATGCAATACCTGGAACAATCCGCGGCGCTCTCCGCCATCAGCGTGGATTTAATCGCCGATGCCGCGGTGCAGCCCATCACCATAGGAGGGTGGGAGCCGACAGGCGTAGCCAAGGATGCCCTCCGGGCGCTGGTACGCACCTACCAGAACCTGGCTGATTTTCTCATCTGGCTGGTGCTGTACATCATCCCTGTGGGCGCAGTGATTGTGCTGCCGCTCTACTTCATCATCCGCGGCCTGCGGCGCTGGCGGCGGAAACGCAAAGTACAGGAACAATGAACGATTGGGGAATACTGGGACACACCTGGGCGGTGCGCCTGCTCCAAAATCACATTCAGGCCGGGCGCACCCGCCACGCTTACTTGTTCACTGGCCCCCGCGGGGTGGGGCGGCGCACCCTGGCGCTTCGCGTGGCACAGGCGCTCAACTGCGTTGCCCCTCCCGCTCCGGGGGCATTTTGCGGGCAATGCCGTCCCTGCACCCGGCTGGCGCAAATGCAGCATCCGGATTTGTTCGTCGTGCAGTCGGCAGCCCCAGGGAACACCCTCAAGGTGGAACAGGTACGCAACCTGCAACAACGCCTTGCCTTAGCGCCTTATGAAGCCCGGTACAAAATCGCCCTTCTGCTGCGTTTCGAGGAAGCCCACCCCAGCGCGGCCAACGCGTTACTCAAAACGCTGGAAGAACCTCCGGAAAATGTCGTCCTTCTGCTGACTGCCAGCGACCCCGAATCCCTGCTGCCTACGATTGTCTCCCGCTGCGAGGTAGTGCGGCTGCGTCCTCTGCCTCTACACGAGGTTTCCGAGGGGTTGCGCACCCACTGGGGGTTGCCGTCCGAAGAAGCCCGCCTGCTGGCACACCTGAGCGCAGGCCGTCCCGGTTACGCCCTGCAACTGCACAGGGATGCGACCTTGATGCAAGAGCGCCGTAAGCACATCGAAACGCTCCTGGATTTGCTGCCAGCGCGGCGCGTGGAACGTTTTTCCGCAGCCGAAAAATTGAGCAAAGACCGTGCCGCGTTACCTTCCGTACTCCAGACATGGCTCACGTTTTGGCGGGACTTGATGTTGCGTGCCAGCGGCGCGCGTATCCCGATTGGCAACCTGGATTACGAAGCCCAAATTGCCCACCTGGGAGAACAACTCACCTTTGAAGAGGCCGGGCAATGTACAGCAGCCTTGCAACGAACGCTGACACGCCTGCAAAAAAACGTCAATTACCGGCTTGCGCTGGAAGTCTTTTTGCTGGATATGCCGCGCCTCCAGCCCCTCCCCAGAGCGTGAGACGCCTGCTCCTGGAACGTTCTACTGCCCAGCATATCTATCCGAAAACTGGTCATTCGTTGCGCCCAGTGGCAACTCCGCAAATCGGAATGGGGCAATCTCCTCGCAGATTGGGGAATCGCTTCGCGCAAGGCTTCGCTTTGCGCGGATACTTTGACCCAGGGGCTGGCTCTCCACCAATTTTTGCAGTAACAACTCAGCCACCCACACGGCCAAAGCCGGAGCAATCCGGCTGACGCCAGGCAGTCGGGTTTACCCGACTGTGGGCTGAGAAGTTACCAGATAGGTTCCTGGGACACCGGTCGCCGCTGACGCAGACCACAACGACATCCTCGTAAAAAATTCTCTTATCCGCAGTTCAGGCCATCTATAGTGCTCTTATTTCCATTTTTCCAGGATGTCCCAAAAGCAAATGTGCTATACTCTACAATGGACGCGAAAAATTTTTGGCACATTCCACTGTCTGAAAATCCCTGCAAAGACATCGTTACCAGTCGGGAAAGCCAGAAGAACGGCTGAACACTACCTCCCACTGAAGTTCGACGCGGTTCCTGCTCTCGACACCGCACTGCAATTGCCGGGGCCTTTCCCGGCAAAATGCACGGTCACCAGCAATTGAAATCGCAGCCACACTGGCGAGACTTGCCTTCACAGGGTGGCCGACAGGTGACTCTGGAACGATTGTTGCACCTTTAGCCGCCCGGCCAAAGGTGCAACGCATACTTCCTGAAATTTTCTTACGCACGTTGATGACTGCTTCTTCCTCACACGGCCCACAAGATACCATAGCCCTGCTGTATGAAATCAGCCGCGAATTCAACAGCGCGCTGGATTTGCGTACAGTGTTGCAACGCGTGCTTTTTCTTACGATAAAAAACATCGGTGCCAAGAGCGGCAGCATCATCGTGGTAGATGAGCAGGGGGAACCCATTGAATCGGCCATTATTTACGGCAGCAACCTCCATCGCCAGACCACGCAGCAATTGCGCGCCACAACCGAGCATGGCCTGGCTGGATGGGTTCTACGCAATCGCGTGGCTGCCCTGGTGCGCGATACCAGCAAAGATGACCGCTGGCTGCGCCGCCCAGACGACGCCATAGACCGCAGCGGCCCTAAATCTGCCATCAGCGCCCCCCTTATTTCGCGTAATAAACTCGTCGGGGTCATCACGCTGGTACACCAGCAACCGAACCACTTCGACGATACCCATTTGGACCTGGTCAAGGCCATTGCCGACCAGGCCAGCATTGCGGTGCTAAATGCCCGTCTCTACGACGAAAGCCAGCGCCGGGCACGTATCATGGCTGCCCTGGCAGAAACCGCATCTGCCATCAATGCCACCCTCGACCCTGGCGAGGTGTTGCAGCGTATTGCCACGCAGGCACAAAAGGCCCTGGACGTAGAGGCTGTCACTCTAGGGCTGGTAGATGCAGAACACAGGGATATCGTTTTTCGCGCCTCCGTCGGGGGAAGCGGCCCCAGGCTTATCGGTAGCCGCCTCAAGGTAGGACAGGGCATCCTTGGGTGGGTGGTACAGCACGGACAGGCTACCATCGTCCCCAAAGCCCATGAAGACCCGCGTTTCGACCCGGAGACAGACCGCCGCACCGGATTTTATACCCGCTCCATTGCCTGTGCCCCCATCACCAAAGACGGGGAGGTGCTCGGCGCCCTGGAAGCCATCAACCCCAAAGGGCATAATACCTTCAACAACGAGACGCTTACTGTGCTCGAAGGCATTTGCAACCTGGCAGGAACGGCTATCACCCATGCCCAACTGTTTTCGCGTTTGCAGGCCGCACACAAGCGGTATCACGACCTCTTCGAGGACAGCATTTCCCCCATCGTCATCACTGATATGACGGGGCACATCCTGGAGGCCAACCGCCAGGCGCTGGAAGTCAGCGAGTATACCCCAGAGACGCTGACAACCCTTTCCATCCAGCAATTGCATGATGTGGATGCGCGTTACAGCAACAGAGATTTGCAGGTTTTTCGTGAGAGCCAGCGTATCGTCACGTATGAATCCATCATGCACACCCGCAACGGGGCAGAAATCCCCATCCAGGTATTGGCACGCCGGGTTACCGTGGAGGGGCAGCCCTACATCCAGTGGATTTTACGCGACATCAGTGAACGCAAGAACATCGACCAATTGCGTAACGACCTGATTTCCATGATTTACCACGACCTGCGCTCTCCGCTGGCAAACATCATTTCCAGCCTGGATGTGCTTCGCAGCATGCTGCCCGAAGAGGATGAAGCCATCGAGAGTGTCTTGCAAATTGCCACGCGCTCCACGGAGCGTATCCAACGTCTGACCAACTCGCTGCTGGATGTCCACCGTCTGGAGGCCGGCAAGGCTGTCATCTCTCAGGAAGTTGCCGGGGTAAGCGCCCTGGCGCAGGATGCAGTAGAATCCATCCGTTTGATGGCTGAGGCCAAAAACCAGACGGTAGAAGTAAACCTGCCCAAAGACCTGCCTGCGTTGTTCGTAGATACCGACATGATTCGCCGCGTGCTCATCAATTTGATGGAAAATGCGGTCAAATACACCCCCAACAACGGCCATATCTGTCTGGAAGCCCGCCCTCTCCCACCAGACCAGGTAGAAATTTCAGTGGTAGATACCGGCCCCGGTATCCCGGAAAAAGAACAGGAATTGATTTTCCACAAGTTCACTCGCCTGGGCAACCGCCAGAATGCCAAGGGATTGGGGTTAGGGTTAACCTTCTGCCGTCTGGCGGTACAGGCACATGGCGGGCACATCTGGGTTAAGAGCACGGAGGGTGTAGGTTCCCGCTTCTCGCTGACATTGCCGACTGCCCCAGCCGATACCCAGCCGGAAATAGCGGCCTCTCAACGAGAGAATCTGGAGTAAAATGCGCACCGGTCAAGGTGAGCACCTGGAACAGTTCCTCCAGATGACCTCGAATGCTGCATTTGTGCTCCAGAAGCAAGCCTGAAAGCATGTGCAATTTTGAGAAGTTGTAACAACTCAGCCGCTCAGCCCAACGATAAATCGTCGGGCTGCTCGGCCAAAGCCGGAACAATCCGGCTGGCGCCATGCAGTCGGGTTTACCCGACTGTGGGCTGAGCAGTTACGAGAAGGTTTTGACTTTCCCACAGAGCACGTATCGCTCGTGAGGCAGTTTGCAAATTGCCAGCCTTACGCAGATAAAAACCTGTAAACGACTCGAAAAAAGTACAAGG
>DAOTWV010000191.1:0-7044 GCA_034435695.1 Anaerolineales bacterium
CCGCTTCGTTGGCCGTATCTGCGAGAATCAGCGTCAAATCTGCGGTATCTGCGTTCCGTTGTGCCAGGCCATACCGCGATTCACCAACAACGTTTTCGTGCTCACTCTCCTTGTTTCTGCCGATTGCAGAAGCAGGCCTCATGGTAAAATACACCCTGGCGTGGTTATCCCATTCACGCACTTCGGATTATTGTGCTTTCCTCATGCAATCTTCACCACAAGACCAAATTCCCTCCCCTCCCGGCATCGTTGACGCACTGATAGCCGGATTTGATACGGTTGCCAACCACCTGGAACTGGTGCTTTTTCCCCTGGTGCTGGATGTATGGCTGTGGCTTGGGCCGCATTTGCGCATCCACACCCTCGTTGTTGCCGTCTTGCAAGATATAGCCGCTTTACAGCCTCCTGGCAGTGAGAATGCAGACCTGTACCAGACCGCGCTGGATGTGTGGCGCGAACTTTCTACCCGTATCAACCTGTTTGCCGTCTTGCGCACCTTTCCTATCGGCATTCCCAGCCTGATGACGGGGCGCATGCCTTTGAACACCCCTCTGGGGTCGGCTTCCCTGGTAGACCTGCCTTCCTGGGGTATGGTCGTGGCGCTCTGGGGCATTTTTCTGGTCATCGGGATTGTGCTGGGCACGTTGTACTTTTTGCTCACAGCCCGCGCCGCCACCCAGCAGGAAGCCTCTCCGCCGCTCTTGAAAGACTGGGTTTATGCCAGCGGGCAGATATTCCTCCTGGCAGTGTTGTGGATGCTGTCCCTGCTTTTTGTCGTTACGCCGCTCAGTGTGGTTGCTGCAGTGATGGGGGCGATGGGTGCCCTCGGACAAATTGCCCTCTTCATTACCATTGGCATCGCGTTGTGGATGTTGTTGCCCTTGTTGTTCGCAGCCCACGGCGTTTTTGTTCACCGTTTGTTTCTCCTGCGCTCCATTTTGTACGGTATTCGTGTGGCGCGCTTTACCATGCCCTCCACCAGTTTGTTCTTCCTCAGCCTGTTTGTGCTCAGCCGCGGGCTGGATTTGTTGTGGAGTGTGCCAGCAGAGACATCCTGGCTCACCCTGGTGGGCATTGCAGGACACGCCTTCATTGCTACGGCTTTGTTGGCTGCCAGTTTCATTTATTACCAGCGCGCGGGCGACTGGGTACAGCAAATGCTGGACCGGGTGCAGGCCACGCGCGTGGCATGATTTCCTCTGGAGGTTTTTGTGACTGACGTCAATTCGTATCAGGCAAAAGATATTCAGGTGTTGGAAGGGCTGGAGGCTGTTCGTCGCCGACCAGGGATGTACGTGGGCGGCACGGACATCCGCGCTCTGCATCACCTGGTGTACGAAGTGGTAGACAACTCGATTGACGAAGCCCTGGCAGGATTTTGCGACCGCATTGAGATTACCATTCACCCCGATAGCAGCGTAACCGTATCCGACAATGGGCGCGGCATCCCGGTGGATGTCCACCCCGAAAAGAAAGTCCCCGCCTTGCAACTGGTGATGACCACCCTGCATGCCGGCGGTAAATTTGGTGGTGGAGGCTACAAGGTCTCCGGTGGTCTGCATGGTGTTGGGCTTTCTGCTGTAAACGCGCTTTCCGAATGGTTCGAGGTGGAAGTCCGACGCGATGGGAAGATTCACCGCCAGCGCTACGAGCGCGGTCACCCCGTTGGGCCGCTGGAAGTGGTGGGCAAATGCCCCAAAAACGAGACGGGTACCACCCAGACCTTCAAGTTCGACCCCGAAATTTTCAAGGGCGATTTCGATTACCGCTTCGAAACCCTGGTGCAGCGCTTCCGCGAAATGGCCTTCGTCACGCGGGGCGTGAAAATCCGCTTTGTGGATGAACGCAGCGAAAAAGAGATGACCTTCTATTTCGAAGGCGGCATCACCTCCTTTGTGCGCTACCTCAACCGCAACCGCAAAGTACTGCACCGGGTCATGCACGTCGAAAAGGAAATCGAAGGCATCACCATCGATGTGGCCATCCAGTACTCTGATGCTTTTGCCGAGTCCGTGTATTCCTTTGCCAACACCATCAACACCGTGGATGGCGGTACACACCTGACCGGTCTGCGTATGGCGCTGACGCGCACCATCAACGATTACGCCCGCCGTACCGGTTTGCTCAAGGATTCGGATTCCAACTTCAGCGGCGACGATACCCGCGAAGGCCTGACGGCCATCGTCAGCATCAAGCACCCTGACCCGCAATTCGAGAGCCAGACCAAGGTCAAACTGATGAACCCGGAGGTGCAAACCTTCACCCAGCAGGTCGTCAGTGAAGCCTTCAGTACGTTTTTGGAAGAGACCCCCGCGGCTGGCAAGGCCATCGTGCAGAAATGCCTCACCTCGGCGCGGGCACGCGACGCCGCTCGCAAGGCACGCGACCTGGTGATTCGCAAATCGGCACTGGAAAGTTTGACCCTGCCCGGCAAACTGGCCGACTGCTCCTCGCGTGACCCGCAGCGCACCGAACTCTACATCGTGGAGGGCGATTCGGCAGGCGGTTCTGCCAAACAGGGACGCGACCGGCACTTCCAGGCCATCCTGCCCCTGCGCGGCAAAATCCTCAACACCGAGCGTGCCCGCCTGGATAAAATCCTGGCGAACAACGAAGTCAAGGCGCTCATCTCGGCGCTGGGCACCGGCATTGGCGAAAACTTCAACCTGGATGGCCTGCGCTACGGACGTATCATCATCATGACCGACGCCGACGTGGACGGCAGCCACATCCGCACGCTTTTGCTGACCTTCTTCTTCCGTTACATGCAGCCCCTCATTGACCAGGGACACCTCTTCATCGCTCAGCCGCCACTGTACCGCATCGAGTACCAGAAGAAGGTGCATTACGCCTACACCGAAGCGCAAAAGGATGAGATTATCCGCTCGCTGGGCATTCCCGTCGAAAAAGTCAAACTGCAACGCTACAAAGGTTTGGGTGAAATGAACCCTCAGCAGTTGTGGGAAACTACCATGGACCCCGACAACCGCACCCTGCTGCAAGTCACCATCGAAGACGCTGCAGAAGCCGACCGCACGTTTGACATGCTCATGGGAAGTGCGGTTCCCCCGCGCCGCCGCTTTATCCAGACGCATGCGCGCGAGGTGCAAAACCTCGATATCTGAACCGTGCCAGGTGGATACCACTCCCGCGTATCCACCTTTTTTCTTTGCGATACCGGATTTCGGGTATCGTGCCATCGCCAAAGGAGCATACCATGCCCAAGTTTCGCAAGAAGCGCCCAGGGGGAGGCCCGCCGCCCAATTTGGGGCGCCGCCCAGACCTGCACCGCACAGCACGGCGTCAGGCCCGCCGGGAAGCATTTCGTCAGCAAGCGCAAAGCCTCCGTAGCCGTCCCCGCCCGGCTGTACGCCCGGCTTCCCCTCCGCGGCCGGTCATGCCCGCCCGACCTGCAGCCCCGGCCGGCAAACGCCGCCTCCGCAGCCAGGGACGTGTCCCCGCACACCGTCCTGCATCGACTCGTCCGGTATCCCGCCCTGCCGTGATGTCTGCAGGGGCGTTGGCGCTCAATGCCGCACTGGCGCACCCCGAATTGCAATCCGCCGTACAGGTGGCGCAGCATTCCCTGGAGCGCGTACAGCAGGCTGCTGCGCTCGAAGACCTGCGCGAAGAAACTGCCGACCTGGATGCGCGTCTCAATCGGGTGGTGGATTTGCTGGAAAGCGCCCGCGAAAAGGGGTACGTCTTCCAGGGGGATATGGATGAACAGGCTTATCAGGCCATCAGCGCCTGGCAGAGCGTACACACTCAGGTGCAAAACGCCATCACCATGCAGGCATCCAGCCTGCAAAACCGCCTCCAAACCCTGGCGGGACCGGTGGGACAGTTGAATGCCGTGCTCAGCAACCCGGCGCTGGCACGCCCGCGTCTCCAGCAGGTGGAAAACCAGATTAACACCCTGGAACGGGAAGCCTTGTCCGCCAGCAGCACCATTCGGGAACAATATGCCGATATCCTCTCCACGGTTTCTGCCCTGGAAGGGCGGCTGCGGCAAATCCACTGGGCGCTGGAGCAACTCGAACAGGCGCGTTTTTCCCTGCAAACAAACGAAGACCTGGTCATGGCTGTGCGCGCCCGCTGGGATAAGGAAGGCAAGGATGACCCGGAGGGCGTGCTGTACCTCACCAATCGCCGCCTGATTTTCGAGCGCAAGGAAAAACTGGCGCGCAAGAAGGTGCTCTTCATCACCGTGGATTCGGAACTGGTGCAGGAAGTACTCATCGACCAGCCTGTCGACTCTTTGAAGGAAGTCAAGGCAGTACACAAAGGGCTTTTTGGTCACCAGGATTTCCTGCACACGGCCTTTACGGCGGCTGGCCTGGGAAGCGTCGCCTTCCACCTGGATGGGCAGGATTCTCAGGATTGGGACGTTCTCATCCGCAAGGTGCAGCGCGGCGACATCGAAGCCGAGCGTGCAACCGCAACGGGCGTTTCCCTCAAAGACCTGACCAAACCCCTCACTCAGGCCGATTTGCTTGCCCTGCAAAACGAAGTCAATGCGCTGCAGGACGATATGATGCTCAAACCCGCCCGCGCCGAACTGGAACGTCTGGAAGGAGAAGTTACCAACCTCGCACGCCGTCTGGAAGGATTACGCTCCCGCGGCTATGTGGTCGAAAAATCCCTCGAGGATGATGTACAGGTGCTTTCTGCACAATGGGAGCGCATCCGCCAGAATGCCGGCCAGGTGCTTGAACAGCAGACAGCCCTTCTCGCAGACACCATGCAAGGCATCCAGAGCAGCCTGGGGCAGTTACTTGGCATGGCCGGGAACCTGTCCGCAGCCCGCCCTCTGTACATGCAAATCAAATCCGCACTGGCCTCTGCCCAGGCGCAGGCCGAAGCCGCCAGCGACACCGTTTTTGCTCAATTCGATGCCTATGATGAAGAGGTCTCCTCCCTGGATGCCCACTTCGATTGGGTGGCCTGGATGCTCGACGCCCTGGAAACCGCCACCTTCCAGTTGATGGCTACCGAAAGCGGGGTGGCTGCCGTGGAGGCGCAGTGGCTCCGCCCTGGACTGGAACCCGAAAACGGGGTGCTCTTCCTTACCGACCAGCGTCTATTGTGGGAAGACCGTGTGGGCGATTTCGAACTCAAATTCAACGTCCCCCTGACGCAGGTGACGGGCGTACGCACCGAACCTGAAGACGATGAAGCCACCGACATCATCGCCTGCGCCCTGAGTGGTGATGCCCCCGTAGCAGAAGCGCGTTTCCTGCTGGCGCAGCCTGTGGGCGAGGCCTGGGTGCAGATGCTCAACCGGGCGCGTGCTGGCGACTATACCCAGGACCGTACCCAGCCCGTAGACCAGGCGGAACTGGAGCGTATCCGTCAGGCCCCCACAGAGTGCAGCAATTGTGGCGCGCCTCTCAGCGCCCCCATCCTGCGCGGCCAGACCGAAATCACTTGTGCATACTGTGGCGCAGTCATGCGGTTCTAGCCTGCAACAGTTGTGGCGGGCATCTTTTCGTGCAACACTTTTTTGTGCGAATTTGCTTTTTTTCGCAATTACATGCCCCAAAAACCGATTCATGTAGTAAACTTGAAGGCGGTATGTCCCGTCCCTGGATGCATCTGTGTACCAGGATAGGGTGACGATGAAATCCATTGGCCGCGTCTATCATCACGCGGATTTTGTACCCCGGATGCCCCGCGCGGGTATCTTCGGGCAGCCTGGGAGTAACAAGCACTTATGACACTGGAACGTGGCGCGCTAATCAACAAACGTTACCGCATCGTTGAAATCCTTGGCCAGGGAGGCATGGGTGCGGTATATCGCGCCGTGGATGAAAACCTGGGCGTCGAAGTTGCCGTCAAGGAAAATCTGTTTACCACGGATGAGTATGCCCGGCAGTTCCGGCGTGAAGCCGTCATCCTTGCTAACCTGCGCCATCCCAACCTGCCCCGTGTTACCGACCACTTCGAAATTCCTGACCAGGGGCAGTACCTCATCATGGACTTCATCGAGGGGGAAGACCTGCGCCAGCGCATGGATAGAGAAGGGCAACTTCCTGAGGCCGAGGTCATCATCCTTGGCATGGCCATTTGTGAAGCCCTGACCTACCTGCATAACAGTAACCCAAAAATCGTCCACCGCGATATCAAACCCGGAAACGTCAAAATCACCCCCGATGGGCGCGTCTTCCTGGTAGATTTTGGTCTGGCAAAAATCGTCCAGAGTGGACAGGCCACCACCACCGGCGCGCGTGCCATGACCCCCGGCTACTCTCCGCCAGAACAGTACGGTACAGCGCGCACAGACCACCGCTCCGACATCTACTCCCTGGGGGCTACCCTGTACGCTGCCCTGTGCGGTGCCCTGCCTGAAGATGGCCTCTCGCGCGCCATGGACCAGGCCACCCTCACCCCCGTACGCAAACACAACCCCAATGTCTCCCGCCGCCTGGCAGCCGCATTGGAGAAAGCCCTGGCAGTCCAGCCCGATGACCGTTTCCAAACCGCCGACGAATTTCGCATTGCCTTGCTCAATGCTTCGCGTGCCACCCGGAAACTGACTGGCCCGCTGGTAGTAGCCCCCCCGCCTGCCACCCCGGAAGATTCTGAACAATCCAAAGAACCCGATTCGGGCAGCGCGCCCCCGGAGGAACCCCCCAACGCGGTCAGCGCGGCAGCCAGTCCTTTCGACCGCAATCGCCCGCTGGAAGAACTGATTGAAGAACATACCCGTTCCCGCCCTCGCAAGCGACGCCGGGGAGGGGGATGCCTTTCCTTCCTTGTCATCCTCTTCATTGCCCTCGGATTGCTCGGAGGTTGGGCCTCCTACCAGTACCCTCAGCAAACCCGTCAGGCGGTTTCTACCGTCTCTGCCTATGTGGCCGACCTGCCCAATCAGCCGCCATTCCAGCCGATTATTGTCACTGCTACCCCTGAGGCGGTGCAACCCTCCCCGCAGATGCCCCAGGCAAGCGCCACCCTTCCGGTAGTCGCGGCCACCGCGACGTGGACGCCCACCCCGCAGCCCTCTCCAACGCCCACCACCACCCCCACCCCAACCCGGAC
>DAOTWV010000192.1:0-3806 GCA_034435695.1 Anaerolineales bacterium
CTCCAGTGGGTGCCCGGCACGTGGAGCGAGGGGCTGCAGCGCCTGGAAAACGGGGAAATCGACATCATGCCGGATACCGGCTTTACCCCGCGGCGCGCCGAAAAATTCGATTTCAACCGCGAAACCGTGCTCATCAGTTGGACGCGCCTGTACAGCCGCCGGGGCATCACTATCGAATCCCTGCTCGACCTGGAAGGCAAAACCGTCGCCGGCCTGGCCGATAGTTTCAACATGAACGGCCCCGAAGGCATCCGTGACCTTGCCAATCGCTTTGGGCTGCACGTCACCTTCATCGAGATGGATTCCTACACTCAGGTCTTTCAGGCGCTCGAAGATGGCAGCGTGGACGCCGGCATCACCAACAAGGACTTCGGCAGTCTGCACGAAGCCGAGTACGACATCGTGCGCACGCCGGTCATCTTCCAGCCGGCGCGCATGTTGTTCGCCTTTCCCAAGGGCACGCAACGCAGCGCCTACCTCATCGAACGCATCGACGCCAACCTGCAGCAAATGAAGGACGACCCCGATTCGCCCTACTACCGGGCGCTGGACGAATATCTGGGGACACTGGAGGCCGCCGGAAAGCCGGCCACCCCCGCCTGGGTGTACACCGTCCTGTATGCCGCCGGCGCGCTGCTGCTCTTCCTGCTGCTCGTCAGCCTGGTTTCACGACGACAGGTATCCCTGCGCACCGCCGCATTGCGCGCCGCCGAGGAACGCTGGGAGACCACCCTGCGCTCCATCGGCGATGCCGTCATCGCCACCGATGCCCGCGGGCAGGTCACTTTCCTCAACCCGGTAGCCGAGACCCTCACCGGCTGGACGGAAACCGAGGCCCGCGGTCGCCCGCTGGAGGAAATCTTCCACATCGTCAACGAAAACACCCGTCAGGCGGTGGAAAGCCCAGTAGAACGGGTGCTGCGCGAGGGTGTGGTGGTTGGCCTGGCAAATCACACCCTGCTAATTGCCCGCGACGGACGCGAGTACCCGATTGCCGATGCCGGCGCGCCCATCCGCGACCGGCAGGGACGCCTGCGCGGCGTGGTGCTGGTGTTCCGCGACCAGACGGAAGAACGCGCCCATCAGGCACAACTGGAGCGGAACACCCGTCAACTGGAGGGGTTGTTCGCTGCGGCGCAGGCAATCAACACCTCCCTCAGCCTGGATGATGTGCTGCACATCATCATCGAGCAGGTAAAAGGCGTCCTGCCGGCGGATAACGTTTCCATCTTTCTGGATGAACCGCAGGGCTGGTATCTGGCCATCACACACACCATAAATTCCGACCTGGTGGGGAAGCACTTTCCAAAGGACGCCCCGTTATTCGAAGAAATCGCCCAAAAGGGCGCGCCGCTCATTCTGGCGGATGCCCAGGCCAATGAACGTTTTACCCCCTGGGGGGAGGCCACCCGTACCCGCGGCTGGATGGGTGTCCCGCTGGTGGTGCGCGAGGAATTGCTGGGGTTCCTGGTCCTGGATAGTTTCTCCCCCGACGTGTACACCGCAGAACATGCTGCGCTGGCGGCCTCCTTCGCGGCGCTGGCCGCGCAGGCCATCGCCAATGCGCGTCTGTACGAGCGCGTCATCCGGGATGCCAACGAACTGGAACGCCGCGTGCAGCAGCGCACCGCCGAACAGCGCAAACTGCTCAACCTGATGGCCGGGCGCGAAAACCGCATCGCCGGCCTGAAAAAGGCCGTGAAGATTTTGCGCCAGCAACTTTTCGATGCCGGTCTCACTCCCCTGGCCGATGACCCCATCCTGGGCGAAAATTTCGAAGAATAAGCCGACCTCCGCACCCCGTACATCGTACGCCGTACATCGTACGCCGTACCCCGTACCTTTCTTCGTGTTATTCGCGAAAATTCGTGGACAACACCGCCGCCGTCAGGTACAGGTCTTCGTGTCATTCGTGAAAATTCGTGGACAACACCGCCGCCGTCAGGTACACACAATGCCGTTGATGCGCCGTCAGGTTGCGGTACTTCAACGCCCCCAGACAGGCCAGTTTCAGCGCCGTGTGATACTCCTGCGGCTGCAGCGGATTGGCAAGACAGGCATACGCCACGCGGTGCACCTCGCGGAACAGCGGAAGCAGCGCGGCGGCCGCATCCGGCAGGGAGACCGCCCCCTGCCCATGCGCCCCCAGCCCGCAGGCCCGCAGGAACACCGGCACCAGCCCGGCATCCGGCAGGCGCGGCGCGAGAAGGTGCGTCAGCATCTCCTCCTCCAGGTGCGCAAAATCCATGAGGGGGTGCCCCTCGCGGGTGGCCGCGAAATCAATCAGCCACACCAGATTGCCCGGCCCCAGCAGGATGTTTTCCAGGTTCAGGTCGCCGTGAATGATGCTGCGGCTGCCCATGACGCTGCTTTCCAGCAGTGCAGGCAGGGTTTCCAGCGGGTCGGGCAGGCCAAAAAGGGGCAGCCCGGCTACCCGTGACCGCAGCACCTCCTCCCGCAGGGCAGCGACTCGCCCGATGGGACGGCGCGGCACCTGCGGCTCCGGCCAGCGCAACCTGAGGGGAGCATGTCCCGCTTCGGGGGGCAGCACCAGCGTCAGGTATGCGCCGTTCCCGCCGGGTTCGGCCTTGAAATCCCGCAGCGCCAGACGCACACCGGGGCGTAGATTTTCCCGGCAGGGCGGCAGCCCCTCCCCTGAATCCGGCTGCAAAACGGCGTGCGGCGGCAGCAAACGGTCGTACTCCTGCTCCCAGCGGAAGGTCCACGGCGTGCGCTGCATCCACCAGTTTGGCCCGAAAATCTCGAACAACTTGCTCACCAGCGCCGGGTCGGGGTTGCGTTCCAGCGCCTCTCGCAGCGAGGCGGGAGGGCGATTGTTCAAACCGATGAAGGTGTACTGCAGGGCGGCCAGGTCGCTCTCCGGCGCACGCACCGGCGCGGATTGGATGCGTGCCGTCACTGGCGGCAGCGTGTGACGCACGAACGCCTCGTAACTGGCGTACTCGCGCTCGATATCGGCACGCCTGCCGGCCTTGACGATGGTTGGGGCATCGCTGCGCCCATCCCCTCGAATGGGGGTGAGCAAGAAGGTGCGCGCCCCCGAATACCCTGAAAGGAATTCCTGCTGGATTTGCAGGCGGGCATAGCGATGGAAGAGCGCCTGCAGCAGGGTTGCTTCTGCGGAGGAAAGTTGCAGCCCCTGCGGCTTTTCGATGTGGACGGAGGGGTTCGGGGACTGCAATCGGGCGGCTACCGTTATAGATGGTTGCCGCGTGCCCTGCGGCGAGCGGTTGGTTGCGCCTCGTCGGCGAGTAACCAGCGCGGCTGCTCCGCTGCCCAGCAGCGCCACCCCCAGCCAGAGGACGAACATGGCCTGTTGGCGCGTCAATCCGAAAAACGAATCCACCTGCACATCCAACCCGCGGGAATACGCCGCGGCCTGACGCGCCTCGCCCGGTGTTCCGGGCAGCGGCTCCCAGCGCATTTGCAGGTGAATGGTCAGGCGTTGCCTCCCTGGACGGCGCGGCGTGAGTGACCAGTGCCAGGTGACCACCTGATTTTCGGGCAGTAAACTGACCTGTTCCCCGGCGGGAGCAATCTCGAAACCCACCCCATCCAGGCGCGCCGCGGCGTAGAGTTCGTACCCCGCCTGCCGTACTACCGGCACGTCTTGCGTCAGGGTACGGTGTTCGGGAAATTCGGCGGTAATCTGGTAGCCATCCTCGGAGGGCACCAGCGAAAGGCGCACGATATCCGAATCGCCCAGGTACATGCGTCCCGGCCATTCCACTTCCACGGCATGCGCTTCGACCTGGAGGGTGGGCGCGGGCAGGCTGGGCGCCGGT
>DAOTWV010000193.1:0-7565 GCA_034435695.1 Anaerolineales bacterium
CTCCTCCTATTGGAGACTTCTCCGTTACTTCCATTCTCGCCACCACCCGCTGGTTCACCAGCTGGCCTTCCCTGTCTACCCCGTCATCCACCAACGCCTCGCCCCACTTCAGGTTCTCGGCCTGCACCCGCACTTCCTTCCCCGTCACTGGGTCGACAAACACCAGCTCGCCCTGGCGGTTGAACTCCCCCACCACGGCCTCCCCGTACTTCAGCTTCCTTCCCTCAAGCCGATACTCCCCTTTGTCCGCAATCTTCACCTGCCCTACCTCCGGCGCCAGCGGCTCATACTCTAACCCCTGTGCCTCCGCCTCTTCCTTCGAGACAATCCGCCAGCCGCCCACCGCCTTCGGGTCCGGCACCCGCACGTGGTTCACCTCCCATTCCGCCACCACATCATTATCTGCCACCTTCAACATCGCCCCATCCGGCCCCAGCCCCCAGGTGGTGTTTTCCAGCGCCTGCAGGCGGGCGAGCAGCATTTGCGCCCAGTCCCCGGCGGGCACATCCCGCAAACTGACCCAATGCCCAGCCTGCGGCCAGTACCAGGCAATCTCCGTCCCGTTGTCCGCGTCCCGCAGCACCCATGCCTTCCAGTCCAGTTGACCGCTTAGCGTCCCCAGGTATGCGCCATGCACGTCGTAGGCGTTGACTTCCGCCTGCGGGGGCTGCAAACTGCCGTCCCAAGCCAGGCTGGTAAAGGGTACTTCGTCCGGCAGGGCCAGCAATTCGTCTTCCCGCCCCAGACGCGCCCGCAGTTCGGCATCCGGCGGGAACTCCGCCAGGTGGTCGCTCATCTGATACCACTTCTGCCAGCGCCCGTTCCCCTCGAAGGCCGAGACCAGCGCTTCCGGTTCTCCGTCCGCGGCCAGAATCAGGTAATAGAGTTGCGGATGGTCGCCCGCCTCGGCGGGGGTGACGGCCACCAGATGCTCCCCCGCGTCCAACACCATGCGGGCCACCGGCAGGATTTCGCCGTCCGGCCAGCGGTAGCCCACCAGGGTCGACGCGCCGGCCTGGTACACGCCCAGCGCGGCCTGCCCTTTGGGGCCGTTCAGCACGGCGGGCAGTGCCGGGATGACGCTCCCCAATTGGGCGTCGGCTTCGGAAAAGCCGCCGTCAGCGTCCACGTAAGCGCGCAGGTGGCGCACCGCCAGGTCACGCAGCATCCGGGCCTGTTGCCCGGCAGAGAAGCCCAGCGGCACGGGGATCAACTCCGGCGGGAACGCCCCCGCCAGTGGCGCGAAGGGTGAGTCGGGCAAGGGGGACTGCACCAGCAGGTTGTGCGCCGTCCATTCCGCCAGCGTTGGGATGGGGGTCGGCGTGGGGGTGGCCGTGGCGGTTGGCACGGGGGTGGATGTGGCGGTTGGCGCGGGGCTTGGGGTGGCCGTGGCGGTCGGCGTGGACGAGGGCGCGGCAGTCGGTGCGGGGGTGGCCTGCGGGGCGCAGGCGGACAGGACGATGGTCGCAATCAGCAGGATACGCAACGTGCGGGGCATAATTCCCTCCCTGAACAGGCGGTAACCGGTTTGACAAAGCAATTATAGCGCATTCCCCGCCGCCTGCCACCAGCCGGCAACTGACGGGAGCACGGAAAAGTTATTTGTCGGGTGTGAGATATTTGCCAAAATTAGTTGAGAAACAGCCCTTGAATCGGAGCCGGTATCGTAGGACAGGCCTTCGGCCTATCCCGCGCAAGGCTTCGCCTTGCGCTACCTCCGACCGGAGTCTGGCACGCGGCGACCTGTGCCCTGCAGGGGCAAGGCATCTCTTCCCCAGGCTGGGAGATGACTTCGTCGGGCTTGCGCCCTCCTCGCCATGACATCAGGCGACAGCCGGATTGCTCCGGCTTTAGCGGGTCATCCCGGTGGTTCATCGCCGGGCGTGGGTGGTAGTTCAGCATGACTTTAAGAAAACCCTGTCCCTGGCGGCATGGCGGCAATCCCTCCACCGGAAAAACGAAAGCGGCGGTATAATTTTTGCATGCCCATCTTCTTTTTGACCGACATCGAAAATTCCACCCGCCTGTGGCAACAACATGGGGAGGCCATGGCGCGCGCACTGTCACGGCACGATGCCCTGGTGCAGGCGCACATCCAGCGCCATGGGGGCAAAGTGGTCAAGCACACCGGCGATGGGTTCTTTGCCGTCTTCGAAGAAGGTGGGAATCCCCTGGGTTGCGCCATTCACACCCAAAGCAGCCTGGCAAAGCAGGACTGGGGCGAGGTGGGGGAACTGCGCATTCGCATTGCCATTCATGCCGGCGAGGCAGAAAAGCGCGGTGAAGATTATTTTGGCGCAGAAGTCAACCGCACTGCCCGCATTTTGAGTACAGCCTGGGGAGGGCAAATTCTGGTCAGTCAGCAGGCCAAAGAATGCGTGCACATGCCCCCCCATACCACCCTGGAAGACCTGGGCACCCATCGGCTGAAAGACCTGGAGGCTCCGCAGCGCCTGTATCTGGTGCGCCATCCCAGGCTGCCGCTCACAGAATTTCCGGCTTTGCGCTCGCTTTCGGCGCGTCCAAACAACCTCCCGCCGCAAAGCACCGTCTTCGTTGGACGGCAGGAGGAGATGCGCACCATCAAGGAACGGCTACAACTCCCCGCCTGTCGGCTGGTTACCCTGGTGGGACCGGGGGGCATTGGCAAGACGCGTCTGGCCTTGCAAAGCGCGGCCAGTGTCATCGAAGATTTTCCCGATGGCGTTTTCCTGGTAGAACTTGCGCCGTTGCAAGAACCCCACTGGATTTTCCATGCCATTGCCCAGGCCATAGGGTTTACATTCTACAGCACCGAAAGCCCAGAGGCGCAACTGGCACATTATCTGGCTGACAAACGCATTTTACTGGTGCTGGACAATTTCGAGCATATCATTCCCGCCGCCCCGGCCATAGGGAAACTGCTGAAAACCGCGCCACAGTGTCGCGCCTTGTGCACTTCACGCCAGCCATTGCATCTTGATGGGGAATACTTGCTGCCTGTATCTGGCCTGGCCTGGGATGCCGGGCAGGGCATACCGGATGCCTGGCAACTTTTCGTCCAGAGCGCCCGCCGCATCCGTCCAGAGTTTGAAATTTCGGAACACAACCAGCCATACATTGCGGAAATCTGCCGCCTGGTGGACGGTATTCCCCTGGCCATCGAATTGGCTGCCAGTTGGGTACACACCCTGTCGTGCGCCCAAATTGTGGAGGAGTTGCAAAAGGGTCTCGATATCATCACCACCAACCGGCAGGACATCCCGGAGCGGCACCGCAGCCTGCGGCACGTGTTCGAGTACTCCTGGGCTTTGCTCACACCTGAGGAGCGTACAGCCCTGCAAGCGCTTAGCGCCTTTCCATCGGAATTCACCTTGCAGGCGGCGCGGCAGGGAGCCGGGGTGAGCGTATCGTTGCTGGCATCCCTGGTAGAAAAGTCTCTGGTGCGCAAGTTACCGGCCGAACGCTACCAGGTGCTGAGTGTGCTCCAGCGATACGCGCAGGAAAAAGAAGCCCCGGCCAGGCATATCCGTCAGGGGTTGTGCCGCTACTACGCCGACTGGATGAAAACCCAGGCCATCGCCATGCAAGCCGAAGGCCAGCGTCAGGCATTGCACGAGGTGGGAAAAGAAATAGACAACCTGCGGGCAGTGTGGCGCTGGGCGGTAGAGGCACGCGCCCAGGAAGACCTGGAAGCGCTCAGTATGGGGCTGTATCATTTTTATGCCATCTCCGGCTGGCACACACAGGGAGACGTACTTTTCCGTGAGGCCATCAACACAATTCAGCGCCATCGCCCTCCCACCCATGAACTCGATACCACCCGCAGGCGCGTCCTGGCACGGATGCTGGCCTACCGGGCGGCCTTCGAAATCAAAATTGGCCGTCTGGATGAGGCCGAGGCGCGCTTGAAAAAGAGTTTACAACTCAGTCGCTCCATTGCACACGCCGGTCTGATTGCCTTTGCGCTGGATAAATTGGGGCGTCTGGCAGATGCACGCGGGCAGTATCAACAGGCAACACAATACTACACCGACGCGTTGCGCTTTTTCGAGAAAGCAGGGGATGAGGCCGGGATTGCCATGGTACGCAATCACATCGGGTACGCGCATTATCGAATGGCAGACTACCCGGCTGCTCAAGAACACTTTACCAGCGCCCTTCAGCGCTATCAACGCCTGCAGAATGAGTGGGGTATCGCCACCTGTCTGAATAATCTTGGCAATATCGCCTTCATGCAGGCAGAGTACTTTACAGCCCGACAACACTACCTCACCAGCCGCAGTTTACGCAAAGCCATTGGCGACCTGCATGGCTATGCCACGACCAGTACCAACCTGGGCCTGCTTGAACGCCTGCAAGGGCATCTGGCAGAGGCCAGGGGCTTCCTGGAGGAGGCTGGTCAAACGTATGCGCTCATTGGCGACCAGCGCGGGCGCGCCCGTACATGGATGACGCTTGGCGAAGTCGCGGCACAGGAAAAGGATTACACTACCGCACGTCAATTGCTGGAGCAAAGTCTGGCAGCCCTGGAACGCCTTGGAGACGAAAATAATGCGGCTTTTGCCCGTGCCGAACTGGCGTTGACAGACTTGAAACAAAATCTGGTAGAAAAAGCACACCAGCGCCTCAATGCCAGTTTGCTTTTCTTCCGGCAGTGTGAAAATCGCTACGGAGCAGGGGTGTGTTATGCCCGGCTGGCACGCGTCTACCTGCAAAAGGGACAACTGGAACAAGCACGCCACGCCTTACGACAAGTGCTGGATATCGTGGAAGATACCCGGGTTGGAACGCTGTTACACGAGGCTATCATCGGCGTGGCTTTATGGCTGAATGCCTGCGCTCAGCCCAGGAATGCATTGGGGTTGCTGCAATCCTGGCGACAATACACCGACCTGCCCATGGATGTGGACAACATGCTGGCAGAAACCTGGCGCGAAATCCGGCGCGGTTACGCTCAAGATGGCGATGAAACGCTTCCGGCGCTGCATTTTTCCCGTTCTCCCAACGAACAAATCACCATGCTGAGAAAACTGCTTCAGCAATGAGTACTCTTGCCAGGGGGACTCATCACAAGTACCTGACCGGAAAACCGTTGCACCAACACAGGCACAGTATCCGCAGATTGTGCGTTTTTTTCTGTCCCATTGGCGTAATCTGCGCCATGTGCGGATGAATTGGTCCATATCAGGAATTTCCAAAATGTCCCCCTTCCAGCATCGAACAAAGCCATTTTGGGGTACAATATCTACAATTAGACAATCACCTAATCGTTTCCCAGGTTCCCAAGGAGAAGAAAATCATGCCCAGAAAACGTGCCATCACCGCCGAAGATTTGTATGATTTCCAGCAAATCAACGACCTGGAAATCTCTCCTGACGGCGCACATGTCGTGTACTGTGTCCAACGGGTGGATAAGAAAACCGAAAAGAAGTACACCAATTTGTGGATTGCCTCTACCACCAGCAAGACAGCCCCGCGCCAATTCACCGTTGGAGAACACAACGACACACATCCCCGCTGGTCACCAGATGGCAGCCAGATTGCTTTTCTTTCCAATCGCCACAACGAACAGGATACGCAAATTTACCTCATTCCCTTTGGCGGTGGAGAAGCACGCAAGTTAACCGACCTGAAAGGGTACATTGGCGCTTTTGAATGGTCTCCCGATGGTTCCCGTCTTCTGGTGGAATTCACTGCCAAGAGCAAGGCCGAACTGGAACGCGAAGAAGACGAGCGCGCGAAAAAACTAGGCGTTGTGTACCGCAAAATCACGCGCCCCTTCTACAAAATGGACGGGCTGGGCTTCTATCCGGACAACCAGCAACACCTCTGGGTGGTAGATGTCGAGAGCGGCAAAGCCACCCAATTAACCAGTGACGAAGCGGAAATCTACAGCGAGCAGGACGCTCACTGGGCCCCAGATGGGGAAACCATCGTTTTCTGCTCCAACCGCAGTGAAGACCCGGACATGCACCCTGACCTGACCGACATTTACCTTGTGCCAGCATCGGGAGGCGAGATACGCAAATTGGAAACACCTCCTGGCGGGAAGGGGGCACCCGCGTTCTCCCCAGATGGCAAATTGCTGGCCTGGTTTGGCAATGAACGTCCCGGAGACTGGTGGCAGAACCAGCGTCTGTGGGTCATGCCAGTAGATGGCAGCGCCCCGGCGCAAGACCTGACTGGAAAATTCGATTTCGAAGTCGGTGCAGATGTCATCAACGACCTGGCGGGCGCGCACAAAACCACCCGCCCAACCTGGAGCACGGATGGCAAGCGCATCTACTTCCAGGTTTCCCGCCACGGGCGCACCACCCTGCACAGCATCGCTACGGACGGCAGCGACCTGCAAACCATCATTGACCGTCCCGGTGTGGTAGGGAAATTCTGCTTCGACGCGGCACAAACGCGGCTGGCTTACTTCTACGGCACGATGGAAGACCCTGGTCAGATTTGCGTCTACCGGATAAAAGGAGGCCGCGGCCGGCATACCCGCACCCTGACACGCCTCAACCGCCGCCTGCTCAACCGCATCAACCTGGGTGAAATCGAAGAGGTGTGGTTCAAGGGCGCTGCCGATAACGACCTGCAGGGCTGGATTCTCAAGCCGCCGAACTTTGACCCCGCCCAAAAATACCCGGCCATCCTGGAAATTCACGGCGGGCCGCTCACCCAGTACGGCGAATTCTTCATGCACGAGTTCTACTACCTGGCCGCGCAGGGCTACGTGGTCTTCTTCTGCAACCCGCGCGGCGGACAGGGCTACGGCGAGGAGCACGCCAAAGCCATCTGGGGCGGCTGGGGGACGGTGGATTACGAGGACATCATGGCCTGGACGGATTACGTCGCCGCGCTGCCCTACGTGGACGCCGACCGCCTGGGGGTGACGGGCGGCAGTTACGGCGGCTACATGACCCTGTGGGTCATCGGGCACACCCAAAGGTTCAAGGCCGCCGTCGCCCAGCGCGTGGTCAGCAACCTGGTCAGCATGTGGGGTTCCAGCGATTTCAACTGGGTCTTCCAGCAGCCCATTGGGAACAAGCCCCCCTGGGAAGATTTGCAGACCTACTGGGCGCAATCGCCAATCGCCTTTTTGGGAAACGCGCGCACCCCGACGAAAATCATCCACTCCGAGCAGGACCACCGCTGCCCCATCGAGCAGGGCGAACAGGCCTTCATCGCCCTGCGCACCCAGGGCGTGCCCACCGAGTTCATCCGCTTCCCCGGCGAACCGCACGGCCTGTCACGCGTTGGCCGCACCGACCGGCGCATCGCCCGCCTGAAACACATCTCCGAGTGGATGGACAAATATCTGAAATAGCGTGGGCGCTGCCCCCACGCCACGGTAACACCGAAGAGCGCCCCTTTTGGGCGCTCTTTTTTACAATTTCAGCATGGCTACGAACAAACGCATAGAATGCAGGCACGTGTGCCACTGGTGCAGGTGCAGCAGGTGCATGCAAAATCACACACGCGAGGGAAAATGTCCATGACAGTGATTTATCGTTTGCTTTCCGGCTGTATTGACCTTTTCATCCTGCTTGCTGCCATTCTCGTTCTGGTGCTGCTCTTGCGCTCCTGCT
>DAOTWV010000194.1:0-5386 GCA_034435695.1 Anaerolineales bacterium
CATCTGAATGCATGGCAGAGCGTACGAAGCGCCCCATCCAGAAAATGGTCGCGCAGAGCAGGATGAGGCTCAGCCACAACTCCCAGGTGGCAAGGGGCTTTGTCAGCAGGCGGGCAGGCATCATGACAGAGGACGCAGGAGGTAAAAGCGAAAGCAGCCGCAGCCATAAAGGGGTGTGGGCGGTGAAAGAACCGCCTGCTACAATCATGATGAGGATTATAGCGACCATATACAGGGCGCCTTCCAATGGACGGAGTTCATTGGGGTGTCCGGCATACACGGTCAGTAACAATACCAATAGCCCCGACAGTACATATCCGCAAAGAAGGAAGGCTCCTACCCACAGCATAGCCTGTGGGGTAAATAGTGCGGCTACTTCTGGTGAGATGAACTCTTCGCGTCTGATAATTTGCAAGTCATGCAGGAGGAGCATTCCTCCGGCGAGAAATGTTCCCAATTCCACCAGCGTTTGCGTAATGAGTTTTCCGAAAAGCAAGTGATGTCCATCCAGAGAACTCAACAGCAACTCCATCGTGCGATTGCGTTTTTCATCTATCAGGCTATAGCCCATGGTGAAGACCATATTCAGGATTTGAAAGATGGGCAGTATAAGCAAGCCCACCCCTATGCTGAACGAGGACACTTGTTTTACTATGTCATTGTTCTCTTCTGAGGAAAGCAGCGTGTTCATCAAGGATTGGTTCTCCGCTACTGGGACGAGATTCAGGGTTGTGTGTTCGATATGGATTGTCTCTGGTAGGTGAAGAGTGGGTTGCTCTTGCGGAGCATGTGCTGTGTAGACATCCTGAAATGCGGAGTTGAAACCGGTTGTGCGCATAGCCGTGTAGATGGAGAGGTAAACACAACGTACCTTTCTGGTATCCAGGAAATCAGCCGGTATGACACAATACCCCTCTATGGTCTTCTCCAGCGTATCTTGAAAGGCGCGGTCTTCATCTGGATAGTGCACGAGTGCCGAGAGTGCCTCGGGCAATGCGTCGCGAGGTATACCGCTCTGGTTTACCAAAGCCAACCGGGGATGGAACAGTGCCTCCACACTTGGGGGTGGAGGGGTTTGTGTGGCTGGGTCCGCTTGTTGGAGCATGAGAGCGATGGAATCTTGAGATAACGCCTCCTGGACGGCTGGTATGATGTCAAAGCCCAAAACAGGTATCGCCAAAATTAGCATGTTTACGAAAAACAGAAGCGTGTATTCTTTCCAATAGAGAAGGAAATCTCCCTGGATGATGGTCAAGATTTTACGCATGGATGTACCTCGTTAGCCCTTCATCATTTGACGCGTTTTTACCCACAGCAAGAACGCAGTGTATCCTGCGCTGAATAGGAGCACTGCCACGACCTGCCATAGGGGAATGTTGCTATACAGAGAGCGCAGGATGAGCATGAATGGGGTGGCAAAAGGGATGAAGGTCACTGCGACGGAGAGCGGAGCATTTGGATGAAGAATGGCATAGGGGGTGCTCGCCATGACAAGCATCAGAAGAATCAAGATAGCCATACCCAGAAGTCTTACCCCTATGCCCCTCAGGTTAAAAATATGCACGATGGCCACCCTTCTGATGTTGTCCATGTACATTGTAAGCAGGACACCTCCCAGAATCAGCAGCAGATACCATCGTTGTGCAGAGGTGAATAGTGCGAACAACAAAAACGGCCACAACCAGATACTCAATGTCAACCCTCCCAGGGTGATTCCCGTGGCCTTCCCCAGAAAGAATACTGGCCGGGATACGCTGCTGATTAAAATTTCGAGGATGTCGTTATCGTATTCTCGATGAATGGCTTGATTGGAGAACAAACGGGTAGCCTTTTGTGTGGTGAATACCAGAACCAGCATCAACCCGACAGGTAATTGCTGGTGGAACAGGGTCAGGAGGAGTGTGCTGATTGATACAGGATGAGGCGTGCTGTCTGGGGAGATGTGTACCAGGGCATTGTCTTTGGTGATGATGATTTCGGTATTTACAGACACGGTGTGAGACGCGGCTTCTGAGAGAATGTCTTTTGCGCTTCCCTCGGTATCATACGCTTTCATGCGAAGGAACGCTTCAAGCCAATCTTTGAAGTAATCGTCTGCTGTTTTTGGGGCTGGATGGGCCTGCAATTCGTAGGCTTTTACGTGCGGAACATCCGGAAAACCAGGTGGAATGTGGTACACAATGACCACGTCACCGTTGCGCAACGCCTGACGAGCGGCCTGCATGTCCGGATAAATCATGACGACGCCGGTATTTTGGCAGGGATTTTTCTCATCGCACACAAAATGAGAGTCATCTATGAGGCCAATCCATCCACTGTTGCTGTTTGATGATATCTCTGCCACCAGAAACACGAAAAACA
This sequence comes from Anaerolineales bacterium, assembly GCA_034435695.1. GTDB lineage: Bacteria > Chloroflexota > Anaerolineae > Anaerolineales > DRKV01 > DRKV01. Next base: position 2,362 of record DAOTWV010000194.1, read on the forward strand.
GCAAGCACAGTACCACGAATGGGAAAAGAACCGCGATGAGAATATTCCGCCACAAGCGACGATTGAGCAGGTTGGTGCGCCATTCGAACCATGTAATTGTGAGAAAGGTATGGAGTGTTTGCTTCACCGAAAACGTTACCTCCCCAAATGCCATACTGAAAGACCCCTGCCTGATACCAGCATGTAAGCGATGGCAGAGGTATCATTTGCGCTGCCGTACAAGACGGTTATGCTTTGCCGATGTGCTCTCGTGTTGTAGGGTACAATAAACATATTCCCCACTGGTTCCCCGCGTTTTCTTACCGAAAAACCATGCACATTCACGAAGACATCATTGCCAACGGCTCTATTGTACGCCCTACCTATGTGGAAGTCAACCTGACGCGCCTGCGCCATAACTTCGAGGCCATCCGACAGCGCGTGGGTGGGGCGAAAATCATGTCCATTCTCAAAGCCAACGCCTATGGGCATGGCCTGTTGGAGGTCGCTCGACGGGTTGTGGATTGGGGCGCGGACTATATCGGCGTGGCCGTACTGGAAGAAGCCCTGTTACTGCGGCAGGCTGGTATCAGCGCACCTATCCTTGTGTTGGGTGGTGTGTGGGGGAACCAGATTCCGGCGTTCATCGAGCACGACATCACCATCACGGCTTCCTCGGTGGAAAAACTGGAACACATCGAACAGGCCGCCGCGGCCCTGAAAAAACGTGCCCGCGTCCACCTGAAAATTGATACCGGTATGGAGCGCATCGGGGTGCATTACTACAGCGCCGAAACCCTGCTGGAGGCCAGTTTGCGCTGCCCGCATGTGGATGTAGAAGGCATTTATTCCCACTTTGCCAATGCCGATTCCGCTGACCTTTCCTCGGCGCGCCTGCAACTGGAGCGTTTTCAGGAAGTGTTGCGCTTTTACGAGCGGCGCAGCCTGCCTCCCCCTCTGCGCCACATGGCGAATTCCGGGGCTGTCCTGCAACTGCCAGAAGCCACCTTCGACATGGTGCGCCCTGGCATCTTATTCTATGGCGTGTATCCATCCGATGAAGTACCGCACACCGTTCAGGTGGAACCCGCCCTGACGTGGAAATCACGCGTCGTGTACTTCAAAGTCGTCAAACCGGGGCATCCCGTCAGTTACGGCTGGACGTGGCAGAGTGACTGTCTGACGCGGGTGGTTACCGTCCCGGTGGGGTACGGCGATGGCTATTTTCGCAGTATGTCCAACAAGGCGCAGGTGCTCATTCGCGGCCGACGTTACCCCCAGGTGGGACGCATTTGCATGGACCAAATGGTTGTCAACATTGGATGGGAAAGTGCCTACAATGGCGACGTCGTCACCCTGGTCGGTGAGGATGGGGAGGAGCGTATCACGGTCGAAGACCTGGCGCGCTGGGCTGGAACCATTCCCTATGAAATTCTGACCAACATCAACACACGTGTTCCGCGTGTCTATGTGGAATAGCAGAACATGACTGCGCGTAGGTCTGGCAATGCAGGCCGCGGGGATGTCTATGGCGCCGACAAAAAAGCAGCGCGAATGTCTTCCACCCGTCGGCGGTTAAGTCCCAGGTCAGAATACCCGCTGCGAGACGCAGACCGTATCTGGATGACATCTCCATCCAGGTAAAACTCCACATCGTCTATGTACCCCACAAAGCGGGTGCGAAAGATGTAATGGCGGTAATACCCGTTTGCCTGTTCCAGGTGGGCACCGGGCATGGCTGCCAGCAGCGCATCCAGTCGAGCCAACGCAGCATCCGGGTCGCCATCGAAAGTCAACGGCGCTATTCCGTGTTCCGGTGAGATTTCGTAAGACGAGACACAATTCGGGGAATCCGGACAGGGTGCCAGTTTTCCGGCGTGCAAACCCAGGGGGACGGGGGGTTGGGCGTGTCCGGCAACCACCCGCAAACCAACCCAGCCTGCCCCAAGGAGCAACAAAAGAACTATTGCCACGCGCGAGATAACTCTCATTGGGTGAGGCCTTTCCCCGCTACTTGTGCGAGAGGTAATCTTCCAGGTTCAGTTTGCGGAACAGGCGCGTGCGCACCTCCTCTGGCAGGGCATCCTGGGGGGTATCCAGCGTATGCACCAGATAGATGGTCTTCTTCAGCGTATCCACCACCACCCGGCAATCTTCACACTCGGCCAGGTGTCGCTCGATTTCTGCACACAGCGCTTCTTGCGCCGTGCCATCCACATAGTCTGAAAGGGACCCCAGCAGGTCCCGGCATTGGTGTGCGTTCATTTCTCGTACTCCATTTGCGACCGATAATACACCGAGAGTTGTTCACGCAAGCGCAGGCGGGCGCGTGAAAGGCGTGTCTTGACCGCTGCCTCGCTCAACTGTAAAATTTCCGCTGTCTCGCGGGTGGACAGCCCTTCGATTTCTCGCAGCAGGAAGACGGTTTTGAGGGATTCCGGCAGAGAGCGCACCGCCTCCTCCAGGTACGCGCGTACCTCATCGGTCAACAGCGTATCCTCAGGCAGGTGCGACCAATCCACGATTTCCAGCGGCTCCTGCTCTTCGGGCACCTCATCCCCCGCGGGGGCTTCCAGCGAGATGCTATCCGCTTTGCGTTTGCGCAGCAGCATCAGGGCTTCATTCGTGGCAATGCGGTACAGCCAGGTAGACAGGCGCGCCCGTCCATCGAAGCGTCCGACGTGTTGAAAAGCCTTGATGAAAGTCTCCTGCAACACGTCTTCGGCATCCTGTGGATTGTTGACCATGCGCAGCGCCAGCCGGTAAATGGCGGGGGAGTGTGTTTCCACCAGATACGCAAAGGCTGCCCGGTCACCGGCCTTCAAGGCTTGCAACAGGCTTTTCTCATCCATTGGATGCACCCATTCCCGAAAACGTTACCTTTTTTCCCATGCCCGAAAGTGTACCACACCCATCGGGTGTGCTATCATTAGGCATACGCCTGTAGCCTCATCCCTTTCATCCCTTTCATCTGTGGTCTCCCTTTCATCCGTGGTTTCATCCGTGGCCTCATCCCTTTCATCTGTGGTCTCCCTTTCATCCGTGG
>DAOTWV010000195.1:0-4653 GCA_034435695.1 Anaerolineales bacterium
GTGCGCGGCAGGGCGGGGCGAAATTCCACGCTTTGCGGCACCATGAAATCTTCCAGGTGGGCGCGGCAATGACGCAGCACATCAGCCTCGGTCAGGTTGGGGTCGTCGCTGGCGATATAGGCCTTGATGGCCTCCCCCAGCAGCGGGTCGGGGACGCCCACCACCAGGGCTTCGCGCACGCCGGGGATGGCGTAGAGCACGCTTTCGATTTCTTTGGGCGGCACTTTCTCGCCGCGGCTTTTGATGATGTCGTCCTTGCGCGCCAGGAAGTAGAAATAGCCCTCCTTGTCCTGCCGGAACAGGTCGCCGGTGTAGCACAGGCGCTCGCCGGGCGTGGGGCCGGGGCGGTAACGGCGGGCAGTGGCTTCGGGTTTGTTCCAGTAGCCGCGCATCACGTGGCGGCCGCGCACCACCAGTTCGCCGGTGGAGCCAGGCGGCAGGCGGTTGCCCTGCTCGTCCTCCAGCCAGGCCTCCGTGCCGGGGATGGGGATGCCCACCGAGCCGGGGCGCACGTCCAACTGGTCGGGCGGCAGGTACAGCGTGCGCTTGGTCTCCGTCAGCCCGTACATGGAAAAGAGCGTGGCCTGCGGAAACTTCTCCCGCAGAGCGGTGATGTGGCTGGGGGGCAGCGCCGCGGCCGTGTTGGTGAGGTAGCGCAGGTGCGAGAGGTCGTAAGGCGACAAATCCATCTCCAGCAGGACGGCGAAAATGGTCGGCACACCGGGGAAGCCGGTCACCCGCTCGGCGGCCATCTTCTTCAGGGCTGCGGCCGGGAAAGCAAAACTGCGTTCCAGCACCAGCGTACCGCCGAAGATGGTCACCATCAGCCACTGGTACAGACCATAGTCAAAGGAAAGCGGCAGGGCGTTGAAGACGATGTCCTCGGGACGGTTGTCCAGATACTCGATGATGGACTGCGCCGCGAAGAGCACGTTATCGTGCCCCTCCATGACCCCCTTGGGGTCGCCGGTGGAACCGGAAGTGTAAACCAGACAGGCCAGGTCCAGGTCGATGTTGACGTGCGGGGGGCGTTCTGCTGGAAACTGCTTCTGGATGTCCTCCCAGCGCAGGGTGCGGACTCCCTTTGGGGCGGGGATGGCTTTCCCGGAGGTCAGAATCAGCGTTTGGGGGAGTCCTGTTTCCGCGATTTCCCGCAAAGCGGCCTGTGCCTGGAGATTCTGCCGTCCCCCGGTGATGAGCGTCTGCGCCCCGCAATCCCGCAGGATGTAGGCCAGTTTGCCCGCTTTGGTGGTGTGGTTGACCACCACGAAGACGCCGCCGGCCTTGAGCACCCCGAAGATACCCACCGCCAGTTCGACGCTGTTGGGCAGATAGAGCACCACGCGCTCACCGCGCTGCAGGCCGTGCTCCCGCAAAGCATGTGCCAGGCGGTTGGCCTGCGCTTCCACCTGCGCATACGTCAGGCGGGACGCACCGCACACCAGCGCGGTCTTCTCCGGCTGGCGGTCGGCGTGCATTTCGAGGAATGCGTGCAAAAGACGGGGCATTTGAGCGGGAAGTGGGAAGTGCGGGGGTGCGGCGTGCGAGGTGCGGGGTGCGAAGTGCGGCGTCCACCGTTCATCGTCCACGGTCAGGCGTCAGGCGTCCACCATCAATCCGCCACTGCGCTGACGCGGGCCACATAGGCCGCCATGTTTGCGACCGAATCGAAATTTTCGGGCACGATGTCCTCATCGGCTACGGGGATACCAAAGTGTTCTTCCACGAAAGAGACCAGTTCGAGCACGTTCATCGAATCGACGATGCCCTCTTCGAGGAAGGAAGTTTCGTCAGGGTAGGGGTATGTGTCTTCAAAGAGGATGTTTTCAGCGATATATCTGCGGATACTTTCTAAAATGGATTGCATGGCACCTGTACACTCCTTCGCTGGATTGGCAATTGGAATTGCCTGATGTGCAACCGAACTGTATCACTTTTTGCAAAAAGGCGCAATTTCAGAATTGTCAGGTGCGGAATGTACCGTTGTTCAGGGCGAGTAAGCAGCCATTGCCGGTTGCGGGTTTACTTTCCTCCCTGGTCTTCAGGTCTCTGATTGCCTGATGCCTGCCCCATAAACAAAGGTTGGCAAAAGCACATCCCTGCTTTACAATGGGTTTGTCAATTTTCCATGTGCAAGACCAGTATGCCGTGTCTGAAAAACGCTCCTCTCTCTGGATATTCCTCGCTCTGCTGCTCGCTATTGCCCTGCGCGCCGCGCTGGTGGTTGCAGGGGTAGTGCCGTTCAACAGCGATGAAGCCGTTGTGGCGCTCATGGCGCGTCACATCACCCAGGGGGCGCGCCCGATTTTCTTCTATGGGCAGGCCTACATGGGCAGCCTGGACGCCTTCCTGGTGGCGGCAGGTTTCCGCCTCTTTGGCGAGCATGTCTGGGTGGTGCGTGCGGTGCAGATTGCGCTGGCTTGCGTCCTGGTTTGGACGGGGGCGCAACTGGCGGAACAGGTGTTTCGTTCCCGGCGGGTGGGGCTGCTGGCGGCTTTCCTGCTGGCGCTTCCGGCGGTCAACCTGGTGTTGTACACGACCGTTTCGCTGGGGGGGTATGGCGAAGCGCTTGTGTTAGGGAATTTGATGCTGTTGGCAAGTCTGCAAGCGGGCAAGTCTGGACGCGGGCAGGCAGGCAGGTGGCTGCGTTGGCGGGCGGTGTGTGTGGGCTTTCTGGCAGGGCTGGGGGCGTGGGCTTTTGGGCTTTCGCTGGCATACGCCCTCCCGGCAGCGGTGGCGGTGCTGACAACGGACGACGGACAACGGACAACGGACGATGGACGACGGACGACGGGGCTGCGGTCTATCGTCCACCGTCTACGGGGTACCGTGGGCGGTCTCCTTTTCGGTGGTCTGGCCGGGGCCTTCCCGCTGTGGATTTTCGCCGCCCGGCACGGTTTCGGAGTGTTGCTGCGCGAGTTCAGCGGCGGGGCGATTGCCGGAGTGAGCAGCGCACCGGCCTGGACGCAGCCTTTCATCCACGCCTTTAGTTTGCTGTTGTTGGGCAGCACGGTGACCTTTGGGATGCGTCCCCCGTGGGGGGTAACCTGGCTGATGCTCCCCCTGCTGCCTTTTGCCCTGGCTTTTTGGGGGCTGGCGCTGACCTGGGGTTGGCGCGCAATCCATGCGGATGCGGAAACCACCCGAAAGGGAATCCGTGTCCTGTGGGGCGTGGTCGGGATGGTGGTGCTGGGGTTCATTTTCACCCCATTTGGCAATGACCCATCAGGGCGCTACTTCCTGCCTTTGATGGTGGTCTTCTCCCTGTTTGCTGCCGGGATGCTGGAGCGGTGGGTTCATCGCTGGGCACGCTGGGGATGGGTGGCTTTTGGTTTGTTGTTGGTGTATAACCTGGGAGGGGTAGTGCAGGCAGCGATGCAGTACCCGCCCGGCCTGACGACGCAATTCGATGCCATTGCGCAGGTTGACCACCGTGATTTGCCGGCGCTGATGGACTTTTTGCAGGCGCATGGGGAAACACGCGGTTACACCAACTATTGGGTGGCCTATCCGCTGGCCTTCCGCTCGCAGGAGCGATTGATTTTCGTGCCGCGTCTGCCATACCACGAAGATTTCCGCTACACCTCCCGCGATGACCGCTATCCCCCTTACGACACGTTGGTAGCGGATGCGGAGCGCGTTGCCTACATCACCACCAGGCACCCTGCCCTGGATGCCCGCCTGAGGGAGTATTTTGCCGCCCAGGGGGTGACATGGCAGGAAACGCAAATTGGCGATTATCACGTTTTTTATGCCCTTTCGCGCAAGGTGGCGCCGCCAGAGTGGGGAAGGTAGGGTGATGAATGCAGAATGATGAATGCAGAGTGGTGAATGCAGAATGATGAATGCAGAATGGCGAGGGTGGCCAGTTGCACAATGCACCAATGCAACGCTTCGACACGCTCAGCGCGAGGCCAATGCAACCAATGATGAACCAGTGACCCAATGCAACTAACCTCCTATTTGCTCCCCAAACTTCGCGATATTTTTTTCATGGCGGTCTTCTTCGCTGTGATTGGCTTCGGGCCGCGCCTGCTCAACGTGGATGGCGACCTGGGGCGGCACATTACCATTGGAAATTACATTCTGGATAACGGGCGCATTCCGACGCGGGATGTGTTCTCGCATACGATGCGTGGTCAGCCGCTCACGCCCCACGAGTGGCTGGCAGATGTCTTCTTCGCGCTGGCGCACCGTTTGGCTGGCCTGGATGGCGTTGTGTGGTTGTGCGCTCTGCTGGTGGCGCTGACCTTTACGCTGGTGATGGCACAGGCCTGGCAGCGCGGCGCAGGGATTCTCGTCGCTCTGGGGATGGCGTTGTGGGCTACTGCCGCGGCTTCCCTGCACTTTCTGGCGCGTCCGCATTTGTGGACGATGCTCTTCCTGGCTTTGTGGACCTGCGGCCTGGAGAGCATGCGGCGGGGTAAGGCTTTTCGCTGGTATCTGTTGCCGCTCCTCATGCTGGTGTGGGCCAATACGCACGGGGCGTTCATCGCCGGTTTCGTGGTGTGGGGGGCGTATGCGGTGGGCAAGTTTGCGGGTGGTTTTGCAAAGGGTGGAGAAGAACACAGAAATGACTGGGGGGTGTTGTTGGCGGTAGGAGGGCTTTCGCTGGCGGCTACTTTTCTCAATCCTGCTGGCTGGCATTTGTGG